>SVKD01000014.1 GCA_015068645.1 Oscillospiraceae bacterium | reverse complement strand
GCACGTGAGCGGCTGCCTGTAATTGTAATGCGGTGTCAAGCCTTCAATGCCCCTTTGAGGGGTTAAGCCTGTAATAGCCCCTTCTAGGGGCTGGTCAAACCACTAGTTTACTAGTGGTTATGATTTATGAGAAACGGAAGTTATGAGACCGACGAGCGTGGCTCGTTGGGCAATGGTCACGAACGCCGCGAGGCGGTCCGAGAGAGTGACCATTGGTGCAGCGGTCAAAACTGCGTCGAGCGAGCAGCGAAGCGTTGGCAGTTTTGGGCACCGCAAACCGGCACGAAGTGATAACCCGAAGGTCGGTGGTTCAAATCCGCCTCCCGCAACCAAAAAATCCTCATACGAAAGTATGGGGATTTTTACTTTTTACCTATTTCTTCTTCACTCTTCCCTAAAAAATG
The DNA here is from genome assembly GCA_015068645.1 of Oscillospiraceae bacterium. Taxonomy (NCBI): domain Bacteria; kingdom Bacillati; phylum Bacillota; class Clostridia; order Eubacteriales; family Oscillospiraceae; species Oscillospiraceae bacterium. Next base: position 57,346 of record SVKD01000014.1, on the reverse strand, counting down.
GTTGTAAGGATTTTTTGTAGGTAATAAGTAATAGTGAATAGGGAAGAAGTTTATGTGGCTTTGCTTAGGCAAGGCTCACATATCATTATAAGAAACGAACCTACATAAAAATAATCGGGTTATGAGACAGACGAGCGTGGCAGTCTCGCATATTTTATAATGAATATCGGCAACAAAAAAGCATCCGAAAGGATGCTTTTTTGATTGTGTTTTATTTGATATTACATGCCGGAGTTGGCGATGGTATCCACCACGTTCATGCCCTCAATGACTTTACCGAAAGCTGCATATTCGCCGTCTAAGTGAGGCGCATCTGCATGCATAATAAAGAACTGACTGCCTGCAGAATCAGGATCCATTGCTCTTGCCATAGACAGAACGCCACGGGTATGTTTCAGGTCGTTTTTCACGCCGTTGGAGGAAAATTCACCTTTGATGGTGTAGCCGGGTCCACCGGTACCGTTGCCAACGGGACAGCCACCCTGAATCACAAAGCCGGGAATGTTTCTGTGGAAGGTTAAACCGTCATAGAAGCCTTTTTCAATTAAGGAAATAAAGTTTTCCACAGTGATGGGAGCCACATCGGGATACAGCTCTGCTTTAATGATTCCGCCGTTTTCCATTTCGATGGTCACGATGGGTTTGTTGGCATCGGTTTTATCCACGGTAACAGTTTTCATGGTAACTTGTGCCATCGGATTCGGAAGAGAAACTGCTTTGATAAAAGCTCCTTCATCTCCTTCTTCCCCTGAGATCAATCGGTCGCCGTCTATGATCAGGGTAATAGAGTCGCCATTACCACTCGGGGGTACCAGCGTAATGGTGTTTCCTCTTTGATACCAGGTTATATGTGCTGTATCATATCCGTCTGAGATAGAAGCTTTATAGTTTTCCTTTAAGATGAGAGTGAATCTTTCAGTGGAGGCGGGGTCAGGGTTTACCATAACATAGGTTCCCACAACATTGTTGCTTTCTGCGAGTTGTGTTCCCAGGTAAACGGTGCTGTTGGTATCATCCCAGCCAACTTCTTTTCCAAAAGCATTGGCAACTGCTCTTACGGGCAGATAGGTGGTGCCGTCCATAATAAAGGGTTCCACGTAGTTGCCGTTGGCATCAGTGGGGGTGATTTCGTTGCCGTCTACTACGATTTTAATATCTCTGTATGCAAGTTCCTTCTGCACATTGGCATTTGGTCCAGAAGTGGTTTCTTTCGGTTCGGCAGGTTGGGTGATAATATAGCCGGTTTTGATAAAAGTCATAACGATACTGTCTGTTTCACCTTTTAACTGATTACCTTCCATAGTTAGAACAAAAGGTTTGGATACAAAAGGAGAGGTTAAGGTAATGTTGTTTCCATCCTTGGTCCAGAAAACGGGAACCTGAGCCATTTCAGGACCGTAGTCACCTGTGCCGTCTGCTCTTAAGGTTAACAGTTGTATGATGTCATTTGTTAGTTCAATAGGTTGACCGTTTGTTTCGGCTGTTATCAGTGTGTAATTCCCCACAATATCAATGTTTTCTGAAGGTTGTTCCCCAATATAAACGGTGGCGGTGTCGCCGTCCCAGGAAACTTCTTTCCCAAGGGCATTGCTGATTGCTCTTACGGGAAGATAAGTGGTGCCGTCCATAATAAAAGGTTCCACGTAGTTGCCGTTGGCATCGGTGGGGGTGATTTCGTTACCGTCTATCACAATGTTAATGTTGCGGTAGGTGATATCTTTTGGAATGGTTTCGTTTGCTGCAAATGCAGTTGTGGAAGAAATAACTGCACCAAGGGTGAGTCCGATCAAAAGGCCTTTGAGTTTCTGTTTCATAAAAACAACTCCTTTCATAAACAAGTATAGCATAACGGCAATTTGTTGTCAAGCAAAGTGTGTTTTTGGGAACACTTGGCAGGATGAGATGAAAAAATACTGCTATGAACAATATATACGGAGAAGGAAAAGAGCAGATTTATATTTCCGATTCCCCTTATAAAACAGAAAAAATGCGCCTACCGAAGCAGATGCATAAAAAAGTGCAATTGTTTTTTTCTAGGAAGAATAAAAAATTTATTCTGTGGAATACTCCATAAAAAAAGGTTGTGAGAACATGGTAGAACAAGATACCATAAAACTTCTTCGGGAATGTGATGCAGGAGTGAAAATGGGGATTTCTTCGCTGGCGGATGTGCTTCCTTTGGTGGGGGACGGGGAATTGAAAACCCTGTTGGAGCAGTGTAAAAAACGTCACGAAGAATTGGAAAGCGATTTGGAAAAGCTGTTGGACAAATATCAGGATGACGGAAAGGATCCTGCTTTTGTTGCAAAAGGAATGTCCTGGCTAAAAACCAATGTGAAGCTGATGATGAACGCTTCTGATCAAACCATCGCAGATTTGATGACCGACGGTTGTAATATGGGGGTAAAATCTCTTCATATGTATCTCAATCAGTATCGGGCGGCAGATGAGGAATCCAAAAGAATCACCAAGCGACTCATTGATTTGGAGGAAACACTGGCAATGGACATCCGCAAATTTTTATGATTCTTATAAAATTTTGAAAATAGTGGAAGAAATTAGCGTATAGATGTTGACATTTCAATTTTAGTATGCTAGAATAGACTTGTTGAAAAATCAACAAGTCTATTTTTGTGAGGCGACAATCTTATGATCGGACGTTTTGAAATTTTTTCATTGGGTTTGGCACAACTTACTTCCTCTTGGAATAAAATCGCCAATGAAGAGTTGAAAAGCCTTGGATTAAAGGGCAGAGCAGCGGTATATATGATTGCTCTCTATAAAAGTAAAGAAGGGCTTACCTGCACCAATCTTTGTGAGATTTGTCATCGGGACAAAGCAGAGGCTTCCCGTGTAATTTCCGAGATGGAGAAAAAAGGTTTGGTGGTAAGAGAGATGGAAAACGGAAGCGCTTATCGCGCAAAAATCCGTTTGACCGAAGAAGGGAAAAAAGCCACATATGAACTCAGAGAACGTATTAAATTAGCCGTAGAAAAGGGCGGCAGCGGTCTTAGCGACGAAGAGCGTGAACATTTTTACTATGCCTTGCAGGTGATTGCCAAAAATCTGCAGGCAATCAGTAAAGAAGGATTGTAAGATAGGAGAAATTGTTATGAAAACAAGAATTATTATTGATTCCACCGCCAATTTAATGGCAGATCGCAGAGCGATGACCACCGTAATTCCTTTGACCGTTCGTTTTGGTGAAGAAGAATTTATTGATGGCGTAACAATTACCAACGAAGAATTTTATAAAAGATTAGAAACCGTGGAAACTCTTCCTACCACTTCTCAGGTAACTCCTGAAGCCTTTCGGGATGAGTTTCAGAAAGTTACTGATGCAGGAGACGAAGCTGTGGTAATTACTGTGGCATCAGGTCTTTCCGGCACCTGCCAGAGTGCTCATATTGCGTCCAAAGAATTCGACAATATTTACTTAGTAGATTCCGGTAATGTTGCAGTTGGCTCCGGCGTTATGGTTGAATATGCTCTTCGTTTGGTAGAAGAAGGAAAATCTGCCAAAGAAATCAAAGATATTTTGGATTCCATCAAAGATAAATTATATATCATTGCGATGGTAGACACCTTAAAATACTTAAAAATGGGTGGCAGAATTTCCGGCGTGGTATCCTTGGTGGGCGGTTTATTAAATATTAAACCCATCGTAAAAGTATATGACGGTGCCATTCATCAGATTTCTAAAGCAAGAGGTGCGAAACTGGGGAATCAGGCACTGATTGAAGAAATTAAAAAAGTGGGTGAAATTGATTACACCAAACCTGTGTTATTCGGACATAGCGGTCAGAGTGACGAAGGGGTAAAATTATTCTTGGAACAGACCAAAGATTTTTGGAAAGACGGCAACGCTCCCAAAGAATCCATCTTAATGGGCAGCACCATCGGTACCCACGCAGGCCCCGGCATTGTTGCCATTGCATTTTTTTCAAAATAATTGATTTGATATAAAAAAATATCCACTCGCATAGCGGGTGGATATTTTTTTAAATGTATTTTGTTGTGTTTAGTTATAGTGTTTGTCTAAGGTTAAGAAAATATCCATTACTGCGTCTAACTCGCTCTTTTTGTTCTTTTTGAGCCAGTCTTCCGAGAATTTTTCCAGCCAAGCTTTGGTATCGGATTTTCTTTCGATGGCGTATCCTGCCGCTTTGGCAAGAAGTTCGTCCATCACCATAATACCTTCTGCGGAGATGACCATCTGTTTGCGGAATTCATCCTGCTTCCAGCTCTGTTTGGATAATTCGTCCATCACATTTTTGCAGATGGTTCTGATTTCTTCCACACGTTCGGGAGAGGGAGCGTCAAACAGACGTTTTTTGGTGTATAAAATGTTGGAATAAGCGTTTGCCACAAAGGTGAAACGTAAATCTTTCTGACAGTCACTTAAGGTTCTTAAGTAGTGATAACCTTTTTCATTTTCGTAAAGCAAATGGTTCACATCTGCTTTAAATTCGTCGGTGGGTTCGGTAGCAACGGTCCAGCCTTTTGCACCGCCCAACACCATACCGTAAAGAGCCAGTTCGATGGTGCAGGGGTTTCCGAAGTCGCCCCAGTTGGTGTTTAACACACCGTCAGCACCGTGGCGGTAACCTGCGTTAATCATATTGCAGATGTTGCCTTCTTCTTTTTCCACCCATTCCACAACGCCTTCCCAGCTCCAGGTAGCAGGACAAACGATTTGGGGTTTTTGCATTTTTTCAAAGAGCTCAATATCGTTTTCGTGGATTTCGGGTTCATACCACCAGTTTAAGTATTCAATACCATCGGCAGGTAATTCGGAAATCACTTCGGGGTGATGGAGCAGAATATCTGCCCACATCATCACGGTTTTGCCTTTGGACTGCAGGTAATTTACCAGTTTCTTTACAAACTCAATGTAAAGATTTCCTGCATTGCCATTCCAGTGACGGCCAATCTGCAAGTCAAAGGTTTCGTCGCAACAGATATTGAATTTGTTACTGCGGAATAAGGGCATATATTGGTCGATTAAGCTTTTAATCAGCTCAAAGCTTTCGGGGTTAGTGGGGTCAATGGTGTGATGCGCCATTCGTTCCCACCAGGTCATATATTCCTGCTCGAAAGTGTCTAATTCTCTTAAATGCTGATATTCGGGCTGTTGCAATAGTTCATATAAGTGACCAAAGCAGGATAAGGAGGGAATAAACTCAATAAAGTTTTCCCAGCAGTAGTCATCAAGTTCTTTGATTTCTTCTGCGGTAAAGTAACCTGTTTTTTCTTTGGTGCCTGCATATTCTTTGAAATCAAAGGAATGCTCCACATAAAACTGCAGAGAGTTTAATTTGTAGTATGCCATCTGGTCAATCAATGTTTTTAAGGTTTCCACTTTGGGCACTTTGCCTCGGGTGGTGTCGTGATAGAACCCGCGGTATCCCATATCGGGAGCATCGGAAATGGTTAATTCGTTGATGCTATCATGGGTGAAAATCTGACGTAAAGTCTGAATACCGTAGAAAGCAGCCTGAGCACTTTCACCGATAATTTCAGCCTTTTCGTTGGTTAAGGTTAAGGTGTAACCTTCGGTGCCTTTTTCTTCATAAGAAATATAGAGGGGAATTCCACCTTCTGCCAAAGGCAGTTTTTCTGCAGCTTTTTGGAGTCTTGCATCGGCTAATGCACAAGCCAAAGAGAGCTCTTTCTTTTTCAAAATAACGGGAATTTCCACCAGAGTTTTCGGGGTGGGTATTAAATGAAGCATGGTTTTTCTCCTTTTTTTGGATTACTCAAATTTATAAGAATAAATATCTGCACTGCGCATGGTGAATCTTAAACGGATTACTTTGCCCTGCAGGGATGACACATCTTTGGAATCGCCAAAATACACGGTTCTGTCCGTAGTGTTACCAAATAATTCACAGCTATGCCAGCCTTCTAAGGGCTTGTTGTTGGCGTCTAACACATCCACATAAATCCAGCCAAGTGCGGAGGTGGAGAAGTTTAAGTGGAGTTCGTTACCTGTAAATAAGATGGATTTGGTGGTAACTTGTTTCACATCATAATCTGCGTGGTAGGAAGCAAAGCCGTCTAAACGGATACAATGACGGTACAAGTTTGCCGGGAGCCCGGGACGCGCAAATTCCTGCACAAAGAAAGAAAGTTCGTTTCCTTCCCAGGGTTCGGGCATTTTGGTTTCAATAAAGGGATAAACGGGGGTGGAAAAATCACCATAGGACCAGTTATAGGGATGTTCTTCTTCCCGTTCTAAAAACATTTCGTCATAACGTTTCCAGTTCATCCCGTCACGGGAACACATAAACAGACAGTCGGTGATAGCGGTACCCATTCTTAATTCTTTGGTTTCGGCACGATCCCAGCGGAGACGTTTTCCTTCTTCGCCACCCATCTGCTCAAAGTTTTTGCCTAAAGAGGTTCGTTCCACATAGCGCATGGGGAACCCGATAAACATATGGGGCGCTCTGGGGTATTTCATAATTTCGTTGGTATAAAGCTGATATTCTTCGCTTTCGCCATAGTTTAACAGCACCGGCTCTGACCAGTTTTTAAAATCGGTGGAGTGCATATATTTGATGTCTCGCACTCTATCTTTCATAAACACACGGATAAAGCAGTGATATTTTTGGTCTTCTTTATCCCACCATGCCACGTTCTGACTGTCAAATCCGCCACGGACTGCAGTGTCGGAATCCATTACCAAAAAGCTTCGTTTAAAATGGATGCCGTCGGGAGAAGTGTAGCACCACATTTCACGTTGGCTCAGCCAATGGGTACGGTTGTGCTTGTGGTAATCGTAGCAGAGTGCAATGGCTTTGTATTTTTCTTCGGGTAAGCAAGCGGGATTTTCGTCAATAAACACGAAGAAGTTATCAAAGGGTTCGCCGTAGTCATCGTTATTGGAGTTTACCAAAATAATATTGTTGTCGGTGCTGCCCTCGTATTCGTGAAGACCAACGTTGGGACGGGTCCAGTTGACATAGTCGGTGGATTCCATCATACAAACAATACGGGTACCCACTGCCCCGTGCATATTGGGGCGGGATGCAACGTAATACATACGGTAGATGTCGCCGTCTTTTACGGTCATGGGATAAGCCACGCCTGCTGCTTCCCAGGGAGCATCAAAGGCAAGTGCAAATTCTTTTTTCACAGGGTGATGCAGTTTTAATTCTGCGGTGGTGTGTTCGGGAATAATCATGGAATCATCCCAAAAAACTTCTCGTCTGTTTTTGATGTCAATAAACATAGTGTGTCCCTTTCTTTTGTCTTGTTAGGTATAGTAATTTGATCAGTTATTCAAATTTGTAGGAGTAAATGTCTGCCTGACGCATGGTAAAGCGCAGACGGATGACTTTGCCCTGTAAGGACGATACGTCTTTGGAATCACCAAAATATACGGTTCTGTCGGTGGTGTTGCCAAATAATTCACAGCTGTGCCAACCTTCTAAGGGTTTGTTGTTGGCATCCAGCACATCCACGTAAATCCAGCCTAAAGCGGAGGTGGAGAAGTTCAAGTGGAGCTCATTTCCCGTAAACAGAATGGATTTGGTGGTAACCTGTTTCACGTCATAGTCTGCATGGTAAGATGCAAAACCGTCCAAACGGATCGAATGACGGTATAATTTATGAGGATTGGGAGAGAAGGAACCCTCGGGTACATAGAAGGAGATTTCCTTGCCATCCCAGGGGGCAGGCATATCGGTTTCTAAGAAAGGATACATAGGGCAACTGTAGTCCCCGTATGCCCAGTTATGGGTATGTTCCTGCTGCAGAGGGAAGAACATATCGTCATAGCGTTTCCAGTTTAAACCGTCACGGGAACACATAAAGATACCTTCCGTCACAGCGGTACCGATGCGAAGGGATAAATTTTCGGCACGTTCTTTTCGTAAACGAGCCCCTTCTTCGCCGTTCATCTGCTCAAAGTTTTTGCCCAAAGACGGTCTTTCAATATACCGTTCGGGGAACCCGATAAACATGTGAGGTGCACGGTAATATTTCATAATGTGATTGGTGTATAATTCGTATTCTTCGCTTTCGCCGTAGTTTAAAAGGATGGGTTCGGACCAGTTTTGAAAATCAGTAGATTCCATATACTTGATGTCACGAACTCTGTCTTTCATAAACACACGCACAAAGCAATGGTATTTGTTGTCGTCTTTGTCCCACCAAGCGGTATTGATGCTGTCAAATCCGCCTCTGCCCACAAAGTCGGAATCCACCACCAAGCGGTTTCTTGTAAAATGGATGCCGTCGGCAGAAGTGTATAACCACAGTTCACGGGGGCTTAACCAGTGAATGTGTTCTTTTTCCTCTAAGTTGCGGCAAAGAGCCAGGGCTTTAAACTTTTCTTCCGGCTTACAATCGGGATTTTCGTCAATAAACACAAAGAAGTTATCAAAGGGTTCTTCTAAGGTTTCGCTTTTTTGAGCCACCAAAATAATGTTGTTTTCTTTGCTTCCGTTGCATTCGTGCAGACCTAAGTTGGGACGGGTCCAGGTTCTGCCATCATAAGATTCCATCATACAAACCACACGGGTGGAATACACGCCGAAGGTTTCAGGAACTTCACACACATAATACATTCGGAATAAGTCGCCGTCTTTTACGGTGATTGCATAGCCAACCCCTGCGGTTTCCCAGGGTGCATCAAAGGTGAGAATGTGTTCTTTTTTTACGGGGTTATGTAGTTTCAGCTCTGCGGTGGTATGTTCGGGAATAATCATAGAATCTTCCCAGAACACTTCTCGTCTGTTTTTAATATCAATAAACATAATAGTAGTCCTTTCTTATAGCGGTTGCTTAATGGGTTTTGGGGCGTTTCGGGGGTATTTTGGCAAGGTTTTTGCCAGCTTTTTTATCACCACGATGTTTCGTTTGTCTTCCGAGTGGGGAAGAGTAAAGGAAAGTACCGTTTCAATTTCGGCATTCAGTTCTTTTAATGCCTTTTTGGAAGCGGCAATTTCCTCTTCCACACTGGAACCTTTTAAAGCAATAAAATATCCGCCCACCTTCACAAAGGGGATACACAGTTCAATCAGCGAGGGAAGAGAGGAAACTGCTCTTGCAGTGGCAATATCAAACTGTTCTCTTAAGTCGGGATTTTTGCCACCGTCTTCTCCGCGGGAGTGAACGGTGTGGATGTCGGTAAGGTTTAATTCCTTGATGACTTCATTCTGGAACAGCACCCTTTTATTTAACGAATCCAGTAAAGTGACGTCTAAATCGGGACGTGCGATTTTTAACGGAAAGGAGGGGAATCCTGCACCGCATCCGATATCAATCATCGAACCTTGCACCTTTCCTGTTTCCAAAATGGTCAGGCTGTCGATGAAATGCTTGAGTTCAATTTCATCGGGTTCGGTAATGGCGGTCAAATTGATTTTTTCGTTCCATTCTCTGAGCAAATCTGAGAACTTCTGAAAACGATTCATCATTTCGTCCGTCGGGGTGATATTTTGCTTTGTTAAATAATCCTGTAAGCGTTCTAACATTTTTTGGTAATTCCTTTCGGAAAGTTCATATTGTAGGGGACGACCTCCCGGGCGTCCCGTAGGTTACATCAGCGGGCTGTCGGGGACGTCAGCCTCTACATTCCTATGCTGAAGGTGAAAAATCATCAAAGATTATTTTTTTAGTCCTTCCCATTCCATAAAGGGAATTTTATCAATCTCAAAAATCCGTCCGTTCAAATAGTAAAGCGGATTTTCCTTGTCTTTTAGGGTGAAACGGAACCGATAGGCATAAAGATACTGATATTTGGCGTTGAACTTTTTGTTGGTTTCGTTTCTGCCGTACTTTCCGTCTCCGATTAAGGGATGTCCGATATGGGCAAAATGGGCACGAATCTGATGGGTTCTGCCCGTGATTAAGTGAACTTCCACCAAAGACACGGGGCAATTATGTAAGTTGGTTTCTTTTAGCACCCGATATCTGGTAATCATTTCCTTGTAGCCGTCTTTTTTATGATCAGACACAAAGACTTGTTTTTTCACTTCGTCTTTATAGTGATAAGCAGTCATAGTGGCTTCTTTCTTTTTTAGAAAACCGTTGACCAAGCATAAGTATTTTTTCTCGGTTTCATTTTGCTTGATGGCTTCATTCACTGCTCTTAGTGCCACTGCATTTTTTGCAGCAATCACAATGCCGCCCGTGTTTCGGTCGATGCGGTTGCAAAGGGCAGGGCGGAAGGAGAGCTCCTCGTCGGGGTTATACTCACCTTTTTGGTATAAGTAGGAGAGAATGTGAGAAATTAAAGTATTGAAATTTTCCTTCTCGTCGGTATGTACCACAACCCCCACTTTTTTGTGCAGAAGCATAATATTTTCATCTTCATACACAATATCTAAGTCAGGTTTGATTTTTAAGAAAGAATTTTCGTTTTCCTCGGCATCAAAAAACAGCTCGTCATTCACGTAGAATTCCAGCACGTCTCCCTCAGTTAATTTATAGGAGATTTCTTCCTTTTTGCCGTTCACTTTAATCCGTTTTTTGCGAAGGTATTTATAGATCAGCGAATCGGGAGCAAATTTCAGCACTTTTTTGATGAATTTATCAAGTCGTAAGCCCGCATCATTGCGGTTAACGGTGAATTTTCTCATAGCATCCTCGTATTGATTACATAGTTGGTTTTATTATAACAGATTTTCCCAAAAAAATCAATAGAAAAGGTGTAAAAATACACGCTGTTTTTTCGGGACTTTTGTATAATTTTTCTGTCCCGAAACCAAAATATTGATAAAATGGTAACAAAATTTTAAAAAATTAAAATTTCCACTTGAAAATTATAAAAAAATGTAGTAATATAGTATATGGCAGATTTTGTCTGCTTGTTTGGAATGCATAAAAATTTATATTATATAAGACAGAAGGAGACACACTCTCATGAAAAAGACTATCGAAGATATTCAGGTAGCAGGCAAAAAAGTCCTGGTTCGTTGTGACTTTAACGTTCCCCTGGATGAAAACAAAAATATCACCGACGAAAACAGAATCAACGGTGCATTACCCACCATCAAATACTTAATGGGTCAGGGCGCAAAAGTAATTCTGTGCTCTCACATGGGCAGACCCAAGGGCGAATTCAATATGAAATATAGCTTAGCTCCCGTTACCAAAAGATTATCCGAAATCTTAGGCAAAGAAGTAAAATTAGCTGAAGATGTTATTGGCGACAGCGCAAAAGCATTAGTAGCTGATATGAAAGACGGCGACGTAATCTGCTTAGAAAACGTTCGTTTCCATAAAGAAGAAGAAAAGAACGATCCCGAATTTGCAAAAGCATTGGCTTCTTTAGCAGAAGTTTATGTAAACGATGCATTCGGTACCGCACACAGAGCACACGCTTCCACCGCAGGTGTTGCTGATTACTTACCTGCAGTTTGCGGTTACCTGATTCAGAAAGAAATCGACATCATGGGTAAAGCATTATCCAACCCCGAAAGACCTTTCGTTGCAATTTTAGGCGGTGCAAAAGTTTCCGATAAAATCGGCGTGATCAACAACCTGATTGAAAAAGTTGATTCCTTAATCATCGGCGGCGGTATGGCATACACCTTCTTAAAAGCACAGGGCTATGAAATCGGTAAATCCATCTGCGAAAACGATAAATTAGACTTAGCAAAAGAACTGCTGGCAAAAGCAGAAGCAAAAAATGTAAAAATGTATCTGCCTGTTGACACCGTTGTTGCAGACGGCTTCTCCAACGATGCAAACTTCAAAACCGTTGATTCCAAAGCAATTCCCGCTGACTGGGAAGGTTTGGACATCGGTGAAAAAACCATCGCATTATTCTCCGACGTTGTAAAAAATGCAAAAACCGTTATCTGGAACGGACCTATGGGCGTATTTGAAATGTCCAACTTTGCAAAAGGTACCATCTCCGTGGCAGAAGCAATTGCAGCGAGCGATTCCATCTCCATCATCGGCGGTGGTGACTCTGCAGCAGCTGTGGAACAGTTTGGCTTCGGCGATAAAGTTACCCACATCTCTACCGGTGGCGGCGCTTCCTTAGAATTCTTGGAAGGTATCGTTCTGCCCGGTATCGATTGCTTAAACGATAAATAAGGTACTGCGTACAGCATAATTTTTGCGTATAGCATAATTTATAGAAAGTGAGATTTATACAATGAGAACTAAATTAATTGCAGGCAACTGGAAAATGAATAAAAAACCCTCCGAAACCGCAGAACTGATCAACTCCTTTAAAGGTGCAGTTGACGGTGCAAACTGTGACGTTTTGGCTTGCGTTCCCTTCGTTTGTATTGCAAACGCAGTGGAAGCTGCAAAAGGCACCAAATTAAACATCGGTGCACAGAATCTGCATTTTATGGAAAGCGGTGCATACACCGGTGAAGTTAGCGCAGATATGTTATTAGACTTAGGTGTTACCTATGTTGTTATCGGTCACTCCGAAAGAAGAGAATACTTTGCAGAAACCGATGAAACCGTTAACAAAAAAACCATCAAAGCATTAGAAAAAAACATCATCCCCGTTGTTTGCGTGGGTGAAAAATTAGAAGACCGTGAAAAAGGTATCACCAACGATTTGATTAAAGATCAGGTTATCAAAGCTTTCGCTGGTATTTCTGCTGACGATGCGAAAAAAGTGGTTGTTGCTTACGAACCCATCTGGGCAATCGGTACCGGCAAAACCGCAACTGACGAACAGGCAGAAGAAGTTTGTGCATTCATCCGCGCATGTTTAGCTGACCTGTATTCCGCTGACGTTGCTGACGTTATCAAAATCTTATACGGCGGCAGCATGAATGCGAAAAATGCAGCAGGTTTACTGGCTATGCCCAACATTGACGGCGGTTTAATCGGCGGTGCTTCCTTAAAAGGCGAAGATTTTACTACTATCATCAACGCTTGTAAGTAAGACATCAGAAAATTGAACTCGTATTCGGTTTCTGTGAGTAAATTTTACGCAATAGTGCGTTAAAATGCTCGCAAATACACAAAGTATTTGCTGTGCTTTTGCCTTCTCTTGCGAAAAATTTCCATCTCAGAAACGGCGGGTGCCCCCTATCGGGCGAATGTCGCTCAATTATCTGATGTCCGCATCAGAAGACGAAACATATTTGTAAACAATCCAAGAAAATGGCAAGTGATATCAAAAAACACTTGCCATTTTCCAAGAGAAAGGAAAACGGTATGAAAAAACCTATCGCATTACTGATTATGGACGGTTACGGCTACAACCCCGAAGAAAAGGGTAACGCCATCAAAGCCGTTCCCAATAAATATATCGATACCTTATTAGAAAAATATCCCAACACCTTAATTGATGCCAGCGGTATGGCAGTTGGCCTGCCCGACGGTCAGATGGGAAACTCTGAAGTTGGTCACACCAATATCGGCGCAGGAAGAATCGTATATCAGGAATTAACCCGTATCACCAAAGCCATCAAAGACGGCGATTTTTTCCAAAATGATGTTCTTTTAGCTGCAATGGAAAATTGCAAGAAGAACGGCACCGCTCTGCACTTGATGGGCTTACTGTCCGACGGTGGTGTGCATAGCCACAACACCCATTTATACGGCTTACTGGAAATGGCAAAGAAAAACGGTTTAACCGATGTGTATGTGCATTGCTTCTTAGACGGCCGTGACGTTCCTCCTTCTTCCGCAAAAGAATATTTAGCACAGTTGGAAGACGAAATGAAAAAAATCGGCGTAGGTAAAATTGCCACCATTATGGGCAGATACTACGCAATGGACAGAGACAACCGTTGGGAACGTGTGGAAAAAGCATACAGTGCTATGGTAAAAGGCGTTGGCGAAACCGCATCTTCTGCAGACGAAGCAATCACTGCATCTTATGCAAAAGAAGTGGTGGACGAGTTCGTTCTGCCCACCGTGATTGACGGTGCAAAAACCATTTCCGAAAATGACAGCGTGATTTTCTTTAACTTCCGTCCCGACAGAGCAAGAGAAATCACCCGTACCTTTGTGGATGAAGATTTTTCAGGATTTGACAGAACCTTCTTCCCCTTATTCTACGTTTGTATGACCCAGTACGATGCAACTATGCCCAACGTATCTGTTGCATATAAACCCCAGAGCTTAAAAAATACTTTTGGGGAATATATTTCCGATAAAGGTTTAAAACAGTTAAGAATTGCGGAAACCGAAAAATATGCACACGTTACCTTCTTCTTTAACGGCGGCGTGGAAGCAGAATTTGACGGTGAAGACAGAGCCTTAATTGCATCTCCCAAAGTTGCAACTTATGACCTGCAGCCTGAAATGTCTGCATACGAAGTAAAAGACGAAGTGTTAAACCGCATCAATTCCGACAAATACGATGTAATCATCTTAAACTATGCAAACTGCGATATGGTTGGTCACACCGGTGTGTTTGATGCAGCAACCGCAGCAGTAAAAGCAGTGGACGAATGTATGAAAGAAACTGTGGAAGCGGTATTGGCAAAAGGAGGTATCGCGGTGATTACTGCAGACCACGGTAATGCAGACTTAATGTTCTCCGACGAAGAAGGCATCGTAACTGCACACACCACCAATGCAGTGCCCTTTATCATTTGCGGAGCAGGGGATTTAAAACTGTCTGAAGGCGGATGCTTAGCAGACGTTTGCCCCACCATGCTGGAACTGATGGAACTGCCCCAGCCGGAAGAAATGACCGGTAAATCCTTGATTGTAAAGTAAGATGAAAATTTTAGAAAAAATAAAAAATCTTTTCTTAAAAAAGGATTTTATCATCTTTGTGGCAATCGGCGTGATAAACACGTTAACCACCATTGTACTGTCCGCATTGCTGGCAGGGTTACTGGGGGTAAATGTTGCCTATGTGGTGGGATATCTTGCAGGTTTTCTGGTATCCTATCTGTTAAACAGCCACTTCACCTTTTGTGAAAAACTTGCATGGGGAAAATTGATAAAATATGCCATTGCAACCGTTCCCAACTTTTTAATTCAGAATGGCGTGGTCTTTATCGTTTATAACCTTCTGGGATGGCACAACATCATTGCATCTGTGTTAGCGGCGGCAATCGGCGTACCTGTCACATTTTTGCTCCAGAAGTTTTTCACATTTAAAAAGTAAAAACAGCGCAGACCGCAAGAATCTCTTGCTATCAACAAACCTCGTCGCTCGCTGTACCTTTGTACAGCTTCGGATAACCCGCGAATCTTTTCGTCTTCGCGGCTCGGTTTGTTAATTCTGCATCATTTTTTTCTTTTTAACAAATGTATCAATCAACGAAAAAACTCGCAAAAATATTTTTGCGAGTTTTTTATTGTGAATACAACAAGGTTCCGGGGCAACCGACCGCAATCTTTGATTGCGTCATCGGGTCGGGTTCTTATTTTAAGAATTGTCTGTTTTTCCTAAAAAACATCGGAGAAATTACCAAAGATTCGTGGGTGTTTTTTTGGAAATAGGGTTGCAATTTTAAAAAAAATCGTATATAATACAAGTATCGTATGATAATATGCGGTATTTTTTTAAAAGTTGAGCAAATCTGAATAAAAAAGGAGATTTAAAATATGGGTGGAATTTTTGGCGTAGCATCCAAATCGGATTGCGTACTGGACTTATTTTTCGGCACCGACTACCATTCTCACTTAGGCACCAAACGCGGCGGACTTGCCGTTTTGGGCAAAAACGGTTTCAACAGAGCCATTCATAACATTGAAAACTCTCCTTTCCGTATTAAATTCGGTCGTGACTTAGAAGAAATGGAAGGAAATTTCGGCATCGGTTGTATTTCCGACACCGACCCTCAGCCCTTAATTGTCCGCAGTCACTTAGGCAATTTTGCCATCACCACCGTGGGCAGAATCAACAACACCGATGAATTGGTAAAACTGGCGTTCTCCAAAGGGAATCCTCATTTCCTGGAAATGAGCGGCGGTCAGATTAACCAGACTGAGCTGGTGGCTTCTTTAATCAACCAGTGCGATTCCATTGTGGAAGGGATTCGTTTTGCACAGGAAAAAATCGAAGGCTCCATGTCTATGCTGGTGCTGACTACCAAAGGCATCTATGCAGCTCGTGACCGTGTGGGCAGAACTCCTTTAATCATCGGAAAAAAAGACGGTGCACGCTGTGTCACCTTTGAAAGCTTTGCTTATTTTAACTTAGGATATACCAAAGAAAAAGAATTGGGACCCGGCGAAATCGTCCTGGTTACTCCCGACGGTATTCAAACCTTACAAGCACCCGGCGAAGAAATGAAAATCTGTAGCTTCTTATGGGTATATTTTGGTTATCCCACCTCCACCTACGAAGGGGTAAACGTGGAACAGATGCGTTATAAATGCGGGGAACTTCTTGCCAAGCGTGACGATGTGCAGGCACATATGGTAGCAGGGGTACCCGATTCGGGAACTCCCCACGCCATCGGTTATGCCAACCAATCTGAAATTCCCTTTGCAAGACCCTTCATTAAATACACTCCCACCTGGGCGCGTTCCTTTATGCCTCAGGTGCAGACCGAACGAAACAAAATTGCAAAAATGAAGCTGATTCCCGTGGAAGAACTGATCCGCAACAAAGATATGGTGTTAATTGACGACTCCATCGTTCGTGGCACTCAGCTTCGGGAAACTGCCGACTTCTTATATCAAAGAGGTGCCAAACAGGTTCATATCCGTCCTGCTTGTCCTCCCATTATGTTTGGTTGTAAATATCTGAATTTCTCCCGTTCCGGCTCCGATATGGACTTAATTGCCCGCCGTATGATTGCTTTAAGAGAAGGCGACAACGTGGATGAAAAAACAATGGAAACCTACACTAACCCCGACCACGATAACTACAAAGAAATGGTGGAAGCCATCCGCAAAGAAATGGGCTTCACCACTCTGAGATATCATCGCCTGGATGATATGGTGGAATCTATCGGTTTAGACAAATGTAAGGTTTGCACATATTGTTGGGACGGCAAAGAATGTCCCGGGAAGTGTAAGTAAAAATGGCGCCAAATGAATGAATCGTCCCGCTCGCAGTATAAAATATACAGCTTCGGGTCCGATTTCTCCATTTTGCATCCATTTTTCCGTTACACTTAATGTGTGATGTAAGAGATATCTTCCTTGCCTTCCTCTGATGAGGAAGGTGGCTTTTGCAAAGCAAAAGACGGAAGGAGAGATAACGAAAAGTTACAGAAAAATTCTATACTATATTATAGTAACAAAACACCCGTCCGAAATCGGACGGGTGTTTTGTCTTTTGGTACTGAATCTTGGTAAGTTGTTGGGCTAAGAAATTTTGATGCAGAATGAACGAAACAAAGGCGAAGCCCATAAGCCCGAAGGCGTACAAAGGTACGTCGAGGGTTTGTTTCGTTCATAATAAAATGTTCTGCGCAAAATTGATTGTCCAAATTAGTCTTCTTCGGAACGTACGAACTTACTGTCTGCGATAACTTTTTCAGCCACGTTTGCAGGAGCTTCTTCGTAACGAACAAAGTCAAATTCAAATTTACCTCTGCCCTGAGTCATGGAGCGCAGGTCAGTGGAGTATTTTGCCATTTCGGAAATGGGCACTTCTGCATCAATTTCCTGAAGCTTGGAGTTTACGGGAGTCATACCCATAATACGTCCGCGGCGTTTGTTGATATCACCGATAACGTCACCCATGTAATCGTTGGGAACGATAACCTTTAAGGAACCAATGGGTTCTAAGATGCAGGGCATTGCATCAGCTAAGCCTTTCATATATGCTTTATGAGCAGCCATCTTGAACGCCATTTCAGAAGAGTCAACGGGATGGTAAGAGCCGTCAAACAGAGTCGCTTTCAAGCCAACCACAGGATAACCTGCCAGCACGCCGTGTAAGATACTTTCTCTTAACCCTTTTTCCACAGCGGGGAAGTAGTTTTTGGGAACGGCACCGCCCACAACTCTTTCGCCAAAGATTAAATCGTCTTCTTCGTGGGGTTCAAATTCAATCCAGCAATGACCGAACTGACCGTGACCGCCGGACTGTTTTTTATGTTTTCCTTCCGCGGAAACTTTACGTTTGATTTTTTCGCGGTAGGGAACAATGGGTTCCTGCAACGTAAAGTCAACACCAAATCTGGTTTTTAATTTGCTCTGGATCACTTCCAAATGTTGTTCGCCCACGCCACATAAGATAAACTGACGGGTTTCTGCATCATTATAATAGCTGATGGTGGGATCTTCTTCACGGAGTTTGGAAAGACCGGAACCGATTTTTTCTTCGTCTCCTTTTTCTTTGGAGATGATAGCCATCTTCACGTGAGGAGTGGGTAATTTAATTTTCTTAACTTCTAATTTATCGTTTTTAGCAGCCAAAGTGTCGCCGGTTTTGGTAACGGCAAGTTTTGCCACACAACCGATATCCCCTGCGATCAACTCTTTGGTTTCTACTTGTTTTTTACCTTTGGGTAAGTACAGTTTGCCGATTTTTTCTTCTTTATCACGTGTGATATTATATAAGGTGGTATCGGCAGTCAATTTACCGGATAATACTTTAAAGATAGAAAGTTTTCCGATAAAGGGGTCGGAAATGGTTTTAAATACGAATAATCTGGTGGGATCAGATTCTTTCATTTCTAAAACAACTTCTTCTTCCGTATCTAAGTTGATAGCTTTTTCAGGTTTTGCTTCATCGGGAGAGGGGAAATAGTCTTTAATTGCATTCAATAACCCTTTGATACCGATGTCATGGGTACTGGAACCAAACATAACGGGAGTGATTTCACAGTTTTCCACACCTTTTCTAACGGCAGTTAAAATTTCTTCGGAAGTAAATTCTTCGCCGGAGAAATATTTTTCCATCAAAGCTTCATCGGTTTCTGCGATTGCTTCAAACATCTGGTCTTTGATATCTGCACAAGCAGCTCTCATAGGATCGGTAATCGGAATGTTTTCTTTGGTGGTAAAGTCTCTTGCACGGTCGTGAATCAAATCCACATAACCGGTTACGAAATTATCAACTTTTAAGGGTACATAGAAAGGAGCAACGGATTTACCGAATACTTCTTTTAACTGATTTACCACCTGTGTGTAGTTTGCGTGTTCATCATCAATATCGTTGATGTAAATAATTTTGGGCATGTTTTTTCGTTCTGCGTAGTCCCATGCATTTTCAGAACCAACGCCAACGCCGGATTTACCGCTTACCAAAATTACCACTGCATCTGCAGCACGAAGACCGCAAGCCAATTCACCTTCAAAATCGAAGAATCCGGGAGTATCTATAATATTAATTTTCGTATCTTTCCATTCGCCGCTGGAAATTGCAGTAGAGATTGAAATACCGCGTTTGATTTCTTCCGGGTTATAGTCCATTACGGTGTTACCGTCCACAATTTTACCCAGTCTGTCAATTTCCTTCATATTAAGAAGCATAGCTTCTGCCAATGCGGTTTTTCCGCAGCCGCCGTGTGCTGCCAATGCGATGTTTCTGATGTTTTTTACATTGTAGTCCAAATGAACTCATCCTCTCTTTTTTGGTCTTTTTGCAATCCAATAAAATACAAAATTCAAATCCCGCAGGAAATCGGTCTTTGCTCTCATCCAAAAATATGCGTATTCTTTCGCTTTGATGCCAAGCATCGGTGGAGGCGAAAGCCGATTTGGTTGGGGAGAAACGGTATTTGATTGATGATAGTTTTATTATACAATATCCGTTTGAAAAAATCAACTGAAATTTGTACGATATTTTTCTGTTTTTTTGTGCAACTTTAACAAATTTTGTTTTCAGGATAAAAAAAAGAGTTTCACAATCGAAAAAAATTTGAAAAAAAGGGTTGACAATCTTGACTTTTAATGATAATATGGTATAACCGCATTTTAATGGAAAAGTGTTCCTATTTATAAGTATATTTTACAAGATATTCTTAGAATATCAGGTGAAATAACTGGCAATTGTGCACGAAAACATCGGTCGGTCCTAAAGAAAAAGCGAAAGTGATTTCTGCAGGAATCGGTGGTTTCCATGAGGTAAATTTTTAGAAGAGGTGATTTTTGTGGTACATCCGGTCCGCTACGGCAATGTAGAGAGAATGAATTACTCCAAAATCGAAAACGTTCTGGAATTCCCCAATCTGATTGAAATTCAGAAGGATTCTTATGAATGGTTTATTAACCAGGGCATAAGAGATGTGTTTGAGAGCGTTTCCCCGATTGTGGATCATATGGACAAATACGTGCTGGAATTTGTTGACTACAGATTCGATGACAAGCCGAAGTACTCCGTTGCAGAGTCTAAGAAGAGAGAATCTACCTATTCCGTACCCCTTCGCGTGTTGATGAGATTAATCAACAAGGAAACAGGCGAAGTGAAGGAACAGGAAATTTACATGGGCGAATTTCCGAAAATGACCGATTCCGGTACCTTTATCATTAACGGTGCCGAACGTGTTATCGTTAGCCAGGTTGTGCGTTCTCCCAGCATCTATTTTGAAATGCAGAGAGACAAATCCGGGAAAGAACTCTATCTTTCTACCATGATTCCCAACCGTGGTGCGTGGATTGAATTTGAAACCGATTCCAACGATGTGTTATCTGTTCGTATTGACAGAACCAGAAAACTGGTTGCCACCATCCTTTTAAAAGCACTTGGTTATGCAACCAATCATGAGATTGCTGAACTCTTTGACCATGATCCGTTAATCGTGAACACTTTAGAAAAAGACCCGGCGAAAAACACCGAAGAAGCAATCATCAAGATTTATGAAAAATTAAGACCCGGTGAACCCGCTTCCTTTGAAAATGCGAAAAAACTGATTTTAGATTTACTGTCTGACCCCAAACGTTATGATATTGCGAGAGTGGGCAGATATAAATTCGATAAAAAACTGTCTTACTATCTGCGTGTTTGTGGCAGAGTATTGGCAAGAGATGTTGTTTGCCCTGAAACCGGTGAAATTTTAGGCTCCGCAGGTGACTTAATCACCGACGAAATGGCGAAGGAATTTGACCGTTCTCCCGTAAACGCTGTTTACTTAAAATTGGATGACGGTTCCGAACTGAAGGTAATCTCCAACAACACCTGTGATATTACCTATTTCTTCCCCAAGGCAGACACCAAAATTATCAACGAAAAAGTTCATTACGGACTGTTAAAACCCATTTTGGATTCTGATTTGTCTGACGAAGAAAAATTGCAGGAAGTTTACCGTCAGAAAACCACTTTGATTACCAGAACCGTTACCACTGATGATATCGTGGGTACCGTAAGCTATCACATTTGTATCGCAAAAGGCGTTGGTACCACCGATGATATTGACCATTTGGGTAACCGTAGAATCCGTTCTGTGGGCGAACTGCTCCAGAACCAGGTAAGAGTTGGTTTGGCAAGACTGGAACGTGTGGTTCGTGAAAGAATGACCGTTCAGCAGGAAACCGACATCTTAACTCCCCAGACTTTAGTAAACGTACGTCCCGTATATGCGGCAATGAAAGAATTCTTCGGAAGCTCTCAGCTGTCTCAGTTCATGGACCAGACCAACCCCTTGGCAGAGTTAACTCATAAGAGAAGACTTTCTGCATTAGGTCCCGGCGGTTTGTCCAGAGACCGTGCTGGTTTCGAAGTGCGTGACGTTCACCATTCTCATTACGGCAGAATGTGTCCCATTGAAACCCCTGAAGGACCCAACATCGGTCTGATCAACTGTCTGTCCACTTATGCAAAAGTGAACGAATACGGTTTTATGGAATCTCCCTACCGTAAAATTGATAAGAAAAAGAAAAAAATTACCAACATCGTTGAATACTTAACCGCAGATGTGGAAGATAACTACATCATTGCGCAGGCTACCGAACCTCTTGATGAAAACGGTTATTTTGTAAACGAAAAGGTAACTGCAAGATTCAGAGAAAACATCATCGAAGTAGACCGTGACCGCGTTGACTATATGGACGTTTCTCCTAAACAGCTGGTATCTGTTGCAACTGCAATGATTCCCTTCCTGGAAAACGATGACGCGAACCGTGCGCTGATGGGTTCCAACATGCAGAGACAGGCTGTTCCGCTGTTAAAACCCGATAGCCCCATTGTAGGTACCGGTATGGAATACAATGCAGCTGTTGACTCCGGTGTTGTAGTTGTGGCACAGGAAGACGGTATTGTTACCTCCGTAGACGGTGATCACGTTGTGGTAAAAACCGACGAAGGAGAAGAAAAGAACTACGAACTCATTAAGTTCAAACGTTCCAACCAGAGTACCTGTTTAAACCAGCGTCCTGTTGTTGCTACCGGTGACAGAGTGACCAAAGGAACCGTTATCGCAGACGGTCCTTCCACCGACCACGGTGAAACTGCGCTGGGTAAAAATGCATTGATCGGCTTTATGACCTGGGAAGGTTATAACTACGAAGATGCTATCTTAATTAACGAAAGACTCATCAGAGATGACGTATATACTTCCATTCATATTGAAAAATATGAAATTGAAGCAAGGGATACCAAACTTGGTCCTGAAGAAATCACCAGAGATATTCCCAATGTTGGGGAAGATGCTTTAAAAGATCTGGACGAAAGAGGTATCATCCGCATTGGTGCCGAAGTAAAACCCGGTGACGTGTTAGTTGGTAAAGTTTCTCCCAAGGGTGAAACCGAGCTGACCAGTGAAGAACGTCTGCTTCGTGCAATCTTCGGTGAAAAAGCAAGAGAAGTGAGAGATACTTCCTTAAGAGTACCTCACGGCGAATGCGGTACCATTATTGACGTTAACGTATTTACCCGTGAAAACGGTGACGAAATGTCTCCCGGTGTTAATATGATTGTCCGTGTCAACATCGCCCAGAAGAGAAAAATCTCCGTTGGGGATAAAATGGCGGGTCGTCACGGTAACAAAGGGGTTATTTCCAGAGTGCTTCCCGAAGAAGATATGCCTTTCTTACCCGACGGAAGACCGCTGGATATCGTGTTGAATCCCTTGGGCGTACCTTCCCGTATGAACATCGGTCAGGTATTGGAAGTGCATTTGGGCTATGCAGCAAAAGCGTTGGGCTGGAAGATTGCAACTCCTGTATTTGACGGTGCGGTGGAAGAAGATATCGTAGCTGCATTTGAGCAGGCAGGTATCGGTTATAATGAAGAACTGTTGCCTGAATACGAACAGAGAGAAGCTCAGTTCCGTCAGGAAAAAGAAGCATTCGAAAAAGCAAAAGCAAATATGTCTCCGGAAGAATTCAAAGAAGCAGAAATGGAAATTATGCTGAAGGAGACTGAATTAAAAGAATTCAAAGGCAAGGTTTATGACGGGAAAACCGTTTTATACGACGGTAGAACCGGGGAACCCTTCGACAACCGTGTAACTGTTGGTTATATGTATTACCTGAAGTTGCATCACTTGGTTGACGATAAGATTCATGCCCGTTCCACCGGTCCCTATTCCTTGGTAACTCAGCAGCCTCTGGGCGGTAAAGCTCAGTTCGGCGGTCAGAGATTCGGGGAAATGGAAGTTTGGGCGCTGGAAGCATACGGCGCTGCACACACCTTGCAGGAAATCCTTACCGTGAAGTCCGACGATATTGTGGGACGTGTGAAGACTTACGAGTCTATCGTTCGCGGTGTGAATGTTCCCAAGCCGGGCGTACCGGAATCCTTTAAAGTATTGATCAAGGAACTTCAGTCCTTAGGTCTGAATATGAAGGTGTATGATAAAGATAATGAAGAAATCAATCTGAAAGACACCTACAATGATGATGACACTCATCCGATCAGACAGATTGAGAACGAAGACGACTTGATTCAGTATGCGGAACGAAACGACTTCGCAAAAGAAGACGAGGATGAGGATGACGATTTAATCGAGGTAACCGATTTACCCGAAGATGACCATCTGATTCCCGAAGACGAATCCGACTTTATTGAGGACGATGAAGATATCGACACCATTTTAGCAGAACACGAAGAAAGCATTGATGATATTTTAGACGATATTGAATCGTAATGACTTTACCTGTCCCCGAGGACTTTTCTTCGGGGCAGGTGCTTACATGATTACAGGAAAATCGGGTAAAACTTTAGTAAAGGATGAGAGTCAATGTCAAATATGGAATTAAATACAAGCGAAGTAAAAAAAGACACCAAAGTAGAATTCAACAGCTTTGAGTCCATCAAGGTTGGTTTGTGTTCTCCCGAGGATGTGTTGGAATGGTCTTACGGGGAAGTAAAAAAACCCGAAACCATTAACTACAGAACTCAGAAACCGGAAAAAGACGGTTTATTCTGTGAAAGAATCTTTGGCCCCACCAGAGACTGGGAATGTCACTGCGGTAAGTACAAAAGAATTCGTTATAAAGGCGTAGTTTGTGACCGTTGTGGCGTTGAGGTAACCAAATCCAAAGTAAGACGTGAAAGAATGGGTCATATTACCTTAGCAACTCCCGTTTCTCACATCTGGTACTTTAAAGGTATTCCCTCCAGAATGGGACTTTTACTGGATATCTCCCCCAAATATTTAGAAAACGTATTATATTTTGCATCTTATATCGTTACCGACCCCGGTAAAAACACCGATCTGCAGTTAAACCAGATTCTGTCTAATGCAGAATATCAGGAAGCCAGAGAAAAATACGGTGATAAATTCCAGGCAGGTATGGGTGCAGAAGCAGTTCAGACGCTGCTTCGCAACTTAGATTTAGATAAATTATCTCAGGAATTAAAAGACGAAATCGCTTCCACCACCGGTCAGGGTCAGAAGCGTACCAAACAGATGAAACGTCTGGAAGCAGTGGAATCTTTCCGTCTGTCTGGCAACAAGCCCGAATGGATGATTTTGGAAGTTCTGCCTGTAATTCCGCCTGATTTAAGACCCATGGTGCAGTTAGACGGCGGCAGATTTGCAGCGTCGGACTTAAACGATTTATACAGACGTGTTATCAATCGTAATAACCGTCTGAAAAAACTGTTGGAATTAAATGCACCTGAAATTATCGTTAGAAACGAAAAGAGAATGCTTCAGGAAGCGGTTGATGCCTTGATTGATAACGGCCGTCGCGGTAAACCCGTAACCGGTCCCGGCAACCGTCCCTTAAAATCTCTTTCCGATTTATTAAAAGGGAAACAAGGTCGTTTCCGTCAGAACTTACTGGGTAAACGTGTTGACTATTCTGGCCGTTCCGTTATCGTTGTTGGCCCCGAACTGAAAATTTATCAGTGTGGTCTGCCCAAAGAAATGGCGCTGGAACTGTTTAAACCCTTCGTTATGAAACGTTTGCACGATTCCGGTAAAGCACACAATATCAAATCTGCAAAGAGAATGGTAGAAC
The DNA here is from genome assembly GCA_015068645.1 of Oscillospiraceae bacterium. NCBI lineage: Bacteria > Bacillati > Bacillota > Clostridia > Eubacteriales > Oscillospiraceae > Oscillospiraceae bacterium. Next base: position 32,140 of record SVKD01000014.1, on the reverse strand, counting down.
GTGTGAATGACGAAGTGTGGGATATTTTAGCAGAGGTTATCAAAGAACATCCCGTTCTGTTAAACCGTGCGCCCACTCTGCATAGATTAGGTATCCAGGCGTTTGAACCCGTTCTGGTAGACGGCAAAGCAATCCGTCTGCATCCGCTGGTATGTACCGCATACAACGCGGACTTCGACGGTGACCAGATGGCTGTTCACGTTCCCTTGTCTGCAGAAGCTCAGGCAGAAGCAAGATTCTTAATGCTCTCTGCAAACAACCTGTTAAAACCTCAGGACGGTAAACCTGTTACCGTTCCTACTCAGGATATGATTTTAGGTAGCTATTACCTGACTATCGTGAATGAAGATGAACCCGGTGTGGGCAAAGCATTCTCCAGCTTCGATGAAGCTATGCTGGCTTATGAAAACGGCGTAGTTGGTCTGCATGCACCCATCAAGGTAAGAAGCACCAAAGAAATCGACGGCAAAACCTATTCCAAAGTGCTGGATGTAACCGTGGGAAGAATCATCTTCAACAGCTACATTCCTCAGGATTTAGGCTTTGTGGACAGAACCAGCGAAGACACTATTTTAGACTTAGAAGTTCAGTTCAATGCCGATAAGAAAGCACTGGGTAAAATCATTGAAAAATGTATTGAAGTTCACGGTATCACCGAAACTGCTGTAGTGTTGGACGATATCAAAGCAAACGGTTACAAATACTCTACTCGCGGTGCAATCACCGTTGGTGTTGCCGATATGGAAGTTCCCATTACCAAATGGAAACTGATTCATGAAACTGAAGACAAAATCAAAGACGTTGAAAAGAAATTCAAACGCGGTCTGTTAACCGAAGACGACAGATACAACAAGGTAATCGACCTGTGGACTAACACCATTGACGATGTTACCGATGCGCTGATGGATAACTTAAAAGCTACCAACCCCATCTTCATGATGGCGGACTCCGGTGCCCGTGGTAGTAAGAGCCAGATTCGTCAGTTAGCAGGTATGCGTGGTCTGATGGCGGATACCTCCGGTAAAACCGTTGAAATCCCCATCCGTGCAAACTTCCGTGAAGGTCTGAACGTATTGGAATACTTCATTTCTTCTCACGGTGCTCGTAAAGGTCTTGCCGATACCGCACTTCGTACCGCTGACTCCGGTTACTTGACCAGGAGATTGGTTGACGTTTCTCAGGATGTGATCATTCGTGAAGATGATTGTGGTTCTCACGACGGTTTAGACGTGGAAGCAATCAAAGGTATCGAACCCTTACACGAAAGACTGATTGGCAGATATTTAATCAGCGACTTTGTGGATCCTGCAACCGGCGAAGTCATCTGCGATACCGATACTATGATTTCCAAAGCAAAAGCATTGGAAATTGAAAAAGTTTGCGAAGCAAACAACATCAAATCTGTTAAAATCCGTTCCGTATTGGGTTGTAAATCCAAAATCGGTGTCTGTGCAAAATGTTACGGTGCAAACCTTGCCAGCGGTTCTCCCATTTCTATCGGGGAAGCAGTTGGTATCATTGCAGCACAGTCCATCGGGGAACCCGGTACTCAGCTGACTATGAGAACCTTCCACACCGGTGGTGTTGCGGGTGGCGATATTACCCAGGGTCTTCCCAGAGTCGAAGAACTCTTCGAAGCAAGAAAACCCAAGGGCTGTACCGAAATTTCCGAACTGTCCGGTAAGGTTAGCGTTGTAACCGACCATAAGAGAGAGGTTACTGTTGTGTCCGACGAGGGCGAAGCAAAAACCTATAAAATTCCTTACGGTTCTCAGATTAAAGTTCAGGACGGCAGCTTCATTGAAGCCGGCGATCCCTTAACCGAAGGTCCCATCAATCCTCACGATGTACTCCGCATCAAAGGCAAATTCTCCGTTTGGGAATACTTGATTTCCGAAGTGCAGAGAGTATACCGTCTGCAAGGGGTTGATATCAACGATAAACATATCGAAGTAATTGTTCGTCAGATGATGAGAAAAATCCGCGTGGACGACAATGGGGATACTAACCTGTTCCCCGGTTCCTTAGTGGATATGGTAGAATTTAACGAACAGAACGAAAAAGTAAGAGCAGAGGGCGGCAAAGAAGCTGTGGGTGAAGTTACCTTGTTAGGTATTACCAAAGCATCTTTGGCAACCGATTCCTTCCTGTCTGCAGCATCCTTCCAGGAAACCACCAAGGTTTTAACCGATGCAGCAATCAAAGGAAAAACTGACCCGCTTAACGGCTTAAAAGAAAACGTTATCTTAGGTAAACTGATTCCCGCAGGTACCGGCATGCAGAAATATCAGGATACTGCATATGAAGCAGCCGTAAAAACCGTTGAGGAAGAAGAACCTGTTCTCGTAGCAGAAGAAGCGTAACGAAACATTTTATCCATCATCGGAAATCTTTTTTTGAGGATTTCCGATGATGGAATCCTATTTTTTCCTGCAAAAGAAAAAAATAAAAAAATTCATAAAGATATTGACATTTTGACTTTTTCGTGCTAATATATCATATTAGAAAGTGGTGTGTTCTTATGCTTTCGGAATTATCCGGTGAGCAAAAATTAGTTGGAATAAAACAGTGTACCAAGGCAGTGGAAGAGGGAATTGTGTCTTTGGCTTATGTGGCGAGAGATGTGGCTCCTTCTATCGTGGAACCCTTCCTACGACTGTGTTCTCATAAGAACATTCCGGTTACTGAAATTCCCACCAAAAAGGAATTGGGTGAGCTTTGCGGTATCGACGTAAAGGCATCGGTTGCAGTGGTGTTGCAGCAGTAATTTTATGAAAAATATGCAAAATTGTAAGGGGAGTAGTCTGCCCTTGCACCTATTTTTATTTGTGCCAATCCGTTTGTTTTTGCGGTTTTTCTCCCATGAAAAACTGTGAAAACAGGCAGATTGCCTGGTAGAACATTTTAATTTTAATGAAAGGAGAAACAAAATGCCTACATTTAGCCAATTAGTTAGAAAAGGCAGACAGGTAGCTGTTACCAAGTCTACTGCACCTGCTCTTCAGAAAGGTTTAAACACCTTGAAAAAGCAGGCTACCGACATTTCCTCCCCCCAGAAAAGAGGAGTATGTACAGCTGTTAAAACCATGACGCCTAAAAAACCGAACTCTGCACTCCGTAAAATTGCCAGAGTTAGACTGACCAATGGTATTGAAGTGTCTGCGTACATCCCCGGCATCGGTCATAACCTGCAGGAACATAGCGTTGTTATGATCAGAGGCGGTAGAGTAAAAGACTTACCCGGTGTTAGATATCATATCATCCGTGGTACCTTAGATACTCAGGGTGTTGCAAACAGAAATCAGTCCAGATCCAAATACGGCGCGAAAAGACCGAAAAAAGCTGCAAAATAATAAAGCTGCTTAATTTATTTGGAATGTTTATTCGTACTTTGTACGAGAACCAACTAAATAGTGCAAGTGCGAATCTTCATTATTTTTCATTATAATTAAGATGTTCGTCACCAGCACTAACAAGATAAGCCAAATGAGTGAAAAATTTGGTGAAGCTTGAGTACCCGATAAAATTTTATGATTTATCCTTAGAAAGGGGGAAGTACAGTGCCGAGAAGAGGTAATGTAGTAAAAAGAGACGTTTTACCGGATCCGTTGTACAATGATAAAATCGTAACCAGATTAATCAACAACGTTATGATCGACGGTAAAAAAGGTGTAGCCCAGAAAATTGTTTATGGTGCGTTTGAAATTGTTCAGGAAAAAACCGGAAAAGAACCCTTATCCGTGTTCTTAGAAGCAATGAACAATGTTATGCCTGTTTTAGAAGTTAAAGCAAGACGTGTGGGTGGTGCTACCTATCAGGTGCCCATCGAAGTTCGTCCTGACAGAAGACAGACTTTAGGCTTAAGATGGATCACTCTGTATTCCAGAAAACGTAGCGAAAGAACCATGAAAGAAAGACTGGCTAACGAAATCTTAGACGCTATCAACAGCACCGGCGGTGCAGTTAAGAAAAGAGACGAAATGCATAAAATGGCAGAAGCTAACAAAGCATTCTCTCATTACAGATTCTAATTTTTTATTAGCGAGTTAGTAATTTGGGCACAGCGGGAATGATTTTCCCGTTTGCCTTTACTCCAAGAAAGGAAGTGAGTAAAGCATGGCAAGAGAATTTTCTTTAGAAAAAACCAGAAATATCGGTATTATGGCTCATATCGATGCAGGTAAGACCACTACTACCGAACGTATTTTATACTATACCGGTCGTGTTCATAAAATTGGTGAAACCCACGAAGGTTCCGCAACTATGGACTGGATGGCTCAGGAACAGGAAAGAGGTATTACCATTACCTCCGCTGCTACCACTGCTCAGTGGAAAGGTCACAGAATCAACATCATCGATACTCCCGGTCACGTTGACTTCACCGTTGAAGTACAGCGTTCTTTAAGAGTATTGGACGGTTCCGTTACCGTATTCTGTGCAAAAGGCGGCGTTGAACCTCAGTCTGAAACCGTATGGAGACAGGCTGACGATTACAAAGTTCCGAGAATGGCTTATGTAAACAAGATGGATATCATGGGTGCCAACTTCTACAACGTTGTTGACATGATGAAAGACAGACTTGGCTGTAATGCTGTTCCGATTCAGTTGCCTATCGGTGCTGAAGATACCTTTGTTGGTATTATCGACCTGGTAGAAATGAATGCTCATGTATACTATGATGACATGGGTCAGGACTTAAGAATTGAAGAAATTCCTGCAGATATGAAAGACAAAGCAGAAGAATATCGCAGCAACTTATTAGAAGCTGTTGCAGAAACTTCTGAAGAGTTAATGGAAAAATATCTGGAAGGTGAAGAATTAACCGTTGCAGACATTAAAGGTGCTTTAAGACAGGGTACTCTGGATAACACCATCGTTCCTGTACTGTGCGGTACTTCTTACAGAAATAAAGGTGTACAGCTTCTGTTAGACGCTGTTATCGATTATATGCCCGCTCCGACTGATATCGAAGCAATTAAAGGTATCGATCCCGATACCGACGAACCCACCTGCAGACCTTCTTCTGACGAAGAACCTTTCTCTGCATTGGCGTTCAAGATTATGACCGACCCCTTTGTTGGTAAACTCTGCTTCTTCAGAGTTTATTCCGGTACCATCGATGCAGGTTCCACTGTATTGAACTCTACCAAAGGTCATAAAGAAAGAATCGGTAGAATTCTGCAGATGCACGCAAATCACAGACAGGATATTGAAAAAGTATATTCCGGTGATATTGCTGCTGCAGTTGGTTTGAAAAATACCACTACCGGTGACACTCTGTGTGTTGATTCTGCACCTGTTATCTTAGAATCTATGGAATTCCCGGATCCCGTTATCCGTGTAGCAATTGAACCCAAAACCAAAGCTGGTCAGGAAAAAATGGGTATCGCTTTAGCAAAACTGGCTGAAGAAGACCCCACCTTCAAAACCTACACCGATGAAGAAACCGGTCAGACCATTATCGCAGGTATGGGTGAATTACACTTAGAAATCATCGTTGACCGTCTGTTACGTGAATTCAAAGTAGAAGCTGATGTTGGTAAACCTCAGGTATCCTACAAAGAAACCATCCGTGAACAGGTTGACGTTGAACAGAAATATGCAAGACAGTCCGGTGGTAAAGGTCAGTACGGTCACTGTAAAATTATTGTTGAACCCATGGAACCCGGTTTTGGTTACGAATTTGTTAACAAAATCGTTGGTGGTGCTATTCCCAAGGAATATATCCCCGCAGTTGATGCTGGTATCCAGGGCGCAATGCAGACCGGTGTATTGGCAGGTTACAACGTTGTAGACGTTAAAGTAACTTTATACGATGGTTCTTACCACGAAGTTGACTCCTCTGAAATGGCATTTAAGATTGCCGGTTCTATGGCATTCAAAGAAGCTTGTAGAAGAGGTAAAGCTGTTCTGTTAGAACCCATTATGAAGGTTGTAGTAGTAGTACCCGAAGATTATATGGGCGACGTTATGGGTGACTTAAACTCCCGTCGTGGTCAGATCCAGGGTATGGAAGCAAGAAACGGCGGTGTTCAGAACATTACTGCACACGTTCCGCTGTCTGAAATGTTTGGTTACGCAACTGACTTACGTTCTAAAACTCAGGGTAGAGGTCAGTACACAATGGAACCCTCTCACTTCGATGAAGTGCCGAAATCCATTGCAGAAAAAATTGTTGCTACCAGAGCGAAAAAGGACGAAGAATAATCTTTATTCTTGTTAAAAAAATTATTTATACAAAAATCTTGAAGCATAGCTTCACGAAGGAGGAAACTATCAATGGCAAAAGCTAAATTCGAAAGAAGCAAACCGCACGTTAACATTGGTACTATCGGCCACGTTGACCACGGTAAAACTTCCTTAACCGCAGCTATTACCAAAGTTCTGGCTATGAAAGGTCAGGCTCAGTACGAAGCTTACGACATGATCGACAAAGCTCCCGAAGAAAGAGAAAGAGGTATCACCATTTCTACCGCTCACGTAGAATATGAAACCGATACCAGACACTACGCTCACGTTGACTGCCCCGGCCATGCTGACTATGTTAAAAACATGATCACCGGTGCTGCTCAGATGGACGGCGCTATCTTAGTTGTATCTGCTGCTGACGGTCCGATGCCTCAGACCAGAGAACACATCCTGTTATCCCGTCAGGTAGGCGTTCCCTACATTGTTGTATTCATGAACAAAGCTGACCAGGTTGACGATCCCGAATTACTGGAATTAGTTGAAATGGAAATCAGAGAACTGTTAAATGAATATGAATTCCCCGGCGACGATATTCCGATCGTAAGCGGTTCTGCTTTAATGGCATTAGAATGTGCTGCTACCGATCCTTCTGCTCCTGAATATGCTCCCATCCTGGCTCTGATGGATCAGGTTGACGCTTACATTCCTACTCCGGAAAGAAAAGCTGACCTGCCTTTCTTAATGCCTGTTGAAGACGTATTCACCATTACCGGTCGTGGTACTGTTGCTACCGGTAGAGTAGAAAGAGGTCAGTTAAAATTAAACGACGAAGTTGAACTGGTTGGTTTAGCTGAAGAAGCTAGAAAAATCGTTGTTACCGGTATCGAAATGTTCAGAAAATTACTGGACTACGCTGAAGCTGGTGATAACGTTGGTTTACTGCTCCGTGGTGTTCAGAGAACTGAAATCGAAAGAGGTCAGGTATTAGCAAAACCCGGTACCATTAAACCCCACACCAAATTCAAAGCTCAGGTTTACGTTTTAACCAAAGAAGAAGGTGGTAGACATACTCCTTTCTTCAATGATTACAGACCCCAGTTCTATTTCAGAACTACCGACGTAACCGGTCAGATCAAATTACCCGCAGGCACCGAAATGTGCATGCCTGGTGATAACGTTGAAATGGAAGTTGAATTAATTAAACCTATCGCTATCGAAGAAGGTTTAAGATTCGCTATCCGTGAAGGTGGTAGAACCGTAGGTTCCGGCGCTGTTACTTCCGTTATCGAATAATAACCGTTTATAAAAAGAGAGTTGCCAAGAATTTGGCAACTCTTTTTTTATAAATGGCGCTGGATAAATCACCGAGACCGCAGAAGTATTCTTCTGCTATGAACCAACCTCGTCACTCGGCGTACCTATGTACGCCTTCGGATAACCCCTGCGGGCTCGGTTGATTCATTCTCGAAGATTTCTCTGCACCTCACGTTGCAGGGGATTTAAAGTCATAGAGAAAAATGTAGGGGACGATGCCCACATCGTCCCGTGTGAGATTTTCTGAAAATGTTGGAGAAATGCACAACAATAAAAAAACTGCAGTAAGTAGTGGCTTACTGCAGTTTTTCATTCTTCATAAAAACAATCCATTTCCCATTGTGTTACATTATTGTCAATATATTCCCATATTTTTTGGTAGTCATTTTCATCACGGATGATATGGTCGTGATAAGAACGTTGCCATATAGAACTACCGATTTGTTTTGTTACCATCGTTTTAAAGGATCGGATGATAGATTCTATACTAAGTGTAGGAGACGATGCCCACATCGTCCCGTTAAGAAATATAATCAAATGTATATGGTTGGGCATTATCACATATTTATCAACCGTTACATTTTCATATTTAACATTTATGCTGTTAATATATTTATCACATATTAAACCATAATTTGACAAATAGTTTTTCGGGACGATGTGGGCATCGTCCCCTACGATTTTTCCTAACAGTTGTTTTCTGCCTTTTACACAGATTGTAATGAAATATGCGCCTGGTGTAGAATAATCATATTCTCGGAGTCTATTCGGTTTTCGTTTTGGAAAATCATTTTTCATCTTCAATGTTTTCCAGTGCCACTCGTACAGCTTCTACCACAAAAGCTGTAAATGTGCAATTTTTTCCTTCAATCGCTTTTTCAACATTTGCAATAATATCGTTGGGAAATCGGATACATTTGTTGGTTGTTGGTGGAATTGACGGTATTTTAAAGTTTTTCATAATATCACCTCTGCAATACAATTATATATAAAAATATTTTAATTGTATGCATAGCAAATGTATTGCAATTTTAAAAAAGATATGATATAATGATGTTAACAGTATTGAAAAATTATACAACGGGATGGGCATCGTCCCCTACATTGTGTATTTTGATTTAGGAAGGAGGGGAAAATTATGATTATTGATGGACCCACCGGGATTGAACTGATTCCCGGAAATGGCGGAAAAGACTGTCCCGGAAACGGTGAAAACGGAAATGAAATCTGTTGCGATGAATGTAATTACCTGTGTTGTTGCCTGAATTATAGAGGTCCTCATAATTGTGATGATTGTGATCATATCAAATGTCCGAGAAATATTCTGAATACAGAAGATACCAGATTTCATATGCAGTAAAAAAATCCTATGTGCTTTATAACACATAGGATTTTTTTTCTACAACTTTATGGTTGTCCATTTACCTCTTTTAAAATGAGACCAGTTGATACCCAGCCTCATAAACTGGTCCAGCATTACCCCAATCCAGGCGCCGGGAAGTCCCAATCCCACAGGATAGCAGAGAAGATATGTGAGAAACGGTCGCACAATGGCAATGCTTAATAGAGAAGTCAACGCCACATACATGGCATCTCCTGCACCGCGAAGCGCTCCCGTGATAATTACCTGAGAGGTCTGAGCGTGGGTGGTAAATGCCATTATAATCATCAGTACCGCACCCTCTTGGATAATGGTTTGATCGGTGGTAAACAGTCCTACAATTTCGTGGCGAAATAGGATAAACAGCACAAAGAGTACTGTGGAAATAATGAGAGCAATCCTCTGGCAGATGCTTGCATAAATTCTTGACATATCCGGTCGTTTGGATCCTAAGCACTGACCTACCAGTGTTGCTGATGCTACACTGAAGCCGTCTCCAAAGCCAAAAGAAATGCTCATAATGCTCATACAAACCTGATGGGTTGCAAAGGGGATAGTTCCCAGTCCTGCAACAATTTTGGCATAGAGGAAAAATCCGATTCGCATGGCAACCTGTTCGGCACAGGCACTTAAGCCGACCTTGGTCACAGAACCCATGGTATGACGGTCAAATCTCCATTTTGCTTCGGAAAACAGCGACAAATAGCGTCTTTTGGGAAGAATAGAGGCAAGCGCCATTAAAAACGCAACAAAATTTCCAAGTGCAGTGGCAACTGCCGCCCCCATGACACCCCATTTCGGAAAACCGCAGGCACCATTGATGAGAAAATAGTTGAATATCACATTCACGATATTTGCTGTTAGATTTGTGGTCATCGAAATTTTGGTGTTACCCACTCCACGCTGTGCCGCATTGATGGCAAGGCCGATGGAGTTAAAGAAAATACCTACCATAATGATACGGAAGTAAGTGACCGAATCTCCGATAATATCATTGCCGGCTCCTGCAAATCGAAGCAAGGGTTCTGCAATTAGATTTCCAATAGCAAATAACAGAATTGCTAAGATGGTAGCAATCATCAAAGATTGCTTCATACATCGGTTAGCACCCTCTTGATTTTCTTCCCCTTTTCTGCGGGCGATAACGGCTGTGATGCCCACATTTAATGAGAAAATCAGAGCCAATAAGATAAACTTCGGCTGATTGGTAATCCCAACTGCTGAAATCGCCTGAGGGCTGATGGAGCCAACCATCATGGTGTCTACTGCGCCGGTTAAGCAAACCAATACCGATTCAGTCATAGATGGCCAGGCAAGGTTAAATGTTTTTTTGTATGCTTCTTTTGAAGAAGGAATTTCTCCCACACGGTCTTTTTCTTTGACCATATACTTTGTGGAAAAAAGCCGTTGTAGTGCTTGCAAAATCAGGTACCTTCTTTCTAGTTAAAAAAATAAAACATAAAATCAGTATATACCAATTTATTTGATTTGTCAATTTATCAAGAAAAAAATCTTTTTTTAAACGATGTTTTTTAAAAAGTAAAAAAACTATGAAAAAAATTCAAAAAATTCCAGTATTTTCTGCAAAAAATACTGGAATTTTCGGGAAGAGTATGCTATAATTGTATTTGTATAAGTTTATTATGGGGTAATTTGTATATTTGTTACCCCAAGACCGTTTGAATTTGAAAAAGAGGTGCTCTTATGATTCGAGAAGATTTAAGAAATATCGCCATTATTGCTCACGTTGACCACGGGAAAACCACCTTGGTTGACGAGATGTTAAAGCAGGGTGGCGTATACCGTGAAAACCAGGTTGTGGAAGAACGTGTTATGGATAATAATGCCCTGGAAAGAGAACGCGGTATCACTATTTTGGCAAAAAATACTGCTGTGCATTATAAGGACACCAAAATCAATATTATAGACACTCCCGGTCACGCGGACTTTTCCGGGGAAGTGGAACGAGTGTTAAAAATGGTAAACGGTGTTGTTCTGTTGGTTGACGCTGCAGAAGGCCCCATGCCGCAGACCCGTTTTGTATTGCAAAAAGCACTGGAATTAGGACATAGAATTATCGTAGTCATCAATAAAATTGACAAACCCGACGCTCGTTTGGACGAAGTAGGAGAAGAAGTTTTAGAACTTCTGTTGGAACTGGATGCTAACGATGAACAGTTGGACAGCCCCATTATTTACTGCTCAGGCCGTGCCGGAACTGCCTCCTATTCTCCCAACGTTGCAGGAAAAGACTTGTCTGTGTTGTTCGAAAAAATCGTTAGTTACATTCCCGCTCCCGAAGGGGATGAAAACGGTGATTTGCAGGTGCTGGTTTCTTCTATCGACTATAACGACTATGTAGGTCGTGTTGCCATCGGCAGAGTAGAACGTGGTGCCGTGAAACAGAATCAGGAGGTTATGGTTTGCGACTATCACAATCGTCGTGCTCCCCGAAAAGGAAAAGTGGTAAATCTCTACCAGTTTGACGGCTTAAACAGAAAACAGGTTACCGATGCCAAAGTGGGGGATATTATTTACTTCTCCGGTATCGAAGATATCACCATCGGTGAAACCATTGCCGCAGTATCCAATCCGGAACCGGTGGAATTCGTAAAAATCGGGGAACCCACCGTAGAAATGACTTTTTCGGTAAATGATAGTCCCTTTGCAGGGCAGGAGGGTAAATTTGTTACCACCCGTCAGATTCGTGACCGTCTGCAAAAAGAACTGTTAAAAGACGTTTCCTTAAGAGTAAGAGACGGGGAAACCACCGACTGCTTCTTAGTATCGGGACGCGGCGAAATGCATCTTTCCATTTTGATTGAAACGATGAGACGTGAAGGTTTTGAATTTGCCGTTTCCACTCCCAGAGTACTGTTAAAAGAAATTGACGGAAAAATTTATGAACCCACCGAAAAATTAGTGATTGATGTTCCGGAAGACTGTGTTGGTTCCGTGATGGAAAAAATGGGTCTTCGCAAAGCGGAATTGACCCATATGGCGCCCGTTGGCAACCGTATGAGAATTGAATTTATCATTCCTTCCCGTGGCTTATTCGGCTACAGAAGCGAATTTTTAACCGATACCAAGGGTGAGGGGATTTTAAACACCATCTTCCACGAGTATCAGGAACATAAAGGTGATATCACCAAACGTTTCACAGGTTCCTTAGTAGCTTTTGAAACAGGCACCGCTGTAACCTACGGTTTATACAACGCTCAGGAGAGAGGTACTCTCTTTATCGGAGCAGGTACCAAGGTGTATGAAGGGATGGTAGTTGGTTTCACTCCCAAGCAGGAAGATATCAACGTAAATGTTTGTAAGAAAAAACAGCTGACCAACACCCGCGCATCCGGTAGTGATGATGCCTTAAAGCTTACACCGCCTACCGTGTATAGCTTAGAAGCATCTTTGGAATTCTTGGCAGATGACGAACTTCTGGAAGTTACTCCCGAAAGTCTTCGTATCCGTAAACGAATTTTAAACAACCAATTAAGAGCGAAAGCCCGTAGCAAAGCATAGGAGGAATATAGTTATGATTAGAGCCGGTATTTTAGGCGTAACAGGATATGCAGGAATTGAATTATTAAGATTACTGTTAAATCATCCCGAAGTGGAAGTGACCACTTTGGTTTCCGGCAGTACTGCAGGGGAAAAGATTTCCACCATCTACCCCCATTTAAAAGGAATTTGTGATATCGTGTTGGAAGAACTCAATGTGGAAGAAATTGCAAAAAAATGTGATGTGGTGTTTACCTCTCTGCCGCACGGTGCTTCCGATATGGTCATCGGCAATTTATATAATGCAGGTCTTCGTGTGATCGATTTAAGCGGTGACTACCGTTACGATGACGTGAAAGTGTATGAAGAATGGTATAAAACCACTCATAAAAATCCCGAACTGTTAAAAGAATCGGTGTACGGTTTATGTGAACTGTACCGTGAAAAAATAAAAAAAGCTCGTTTAATCGGAAACCCCGGTTGCTACACTACCACCTCTATTTTAGGTGCAGCACCCCTTATCAGAGGCGGATTTGTTTCCCATGAAAATATTATTGTAGATGCGAAATCAGGGGTAACCGGTGCAGGCAGAGGAATCCATCTGGATTACCATTTCTGTGAGTGTACCGAAAATATGAAAGCCTATAAAATCGCAACCCACCGCCACACCTCTGAAATTGAGCAGGAATATTCCAAACTGGCAGGTCAGGACGTGATGATCAGTTTCACTCCTCACTTAGTACCCATGAAACGCGGGATCTATGCCACCATTTACATGAATATGACCGATGATTACACCGAAGAACAGCTTTTGGATGTTTACCGTAAGTTTTACGAAAACTGTCCCTTCGTTCGAATTTACGATGCAGGCAAAATTCCCGAATCTAATCACGTAGCAGGGTCTAACTATATTGATATTGGTCTGACCGTGGATAAACGTTTGCGCCGTGTGGTTGTGATTTCCACCACCGATAATTTAAACAAAGGCGCTGCAGGTCAGGCAGTGCAGAATATGAACCTGATGTTTGATTTACCCGAAACCACCGGGCTGGCAAGTCCCGGATTCTACTTATAAGAAGAGGTGCCAAAGAAAATGGATATGGAAAAACTGATTCATAAAGCGAAAATTCTGGTGGAAGCAATGCCCTACATCCAGAAATTCTATGATAAAACCGTTGTCATCAAATACGGCGGTAACGCCATGATTAACGGAGAATTAAAAAACTCCGTCATGGAAGATATCACGCTTTTAAAATACATCGGCATGCATCCGATTGTGGTGCACGGCGGTGGCCCCGATATTTCCAGCGCTTTAAAAACCTACGATGTGCAGAGCGAATTTGTAAACGGTCTTCGTGTCACCGATGAAACCACCATGCAGGTAGCACAGATGGTGTTAATCGGAAAAACCAATAAAGAAGTGGTTTCCCTCTTAAATGTGAACGGTGGTAACGCTGTTGGGATTTCCGGGATGGACTCCTGTTTGTTCACCTGTGAAAAACATACCACTATGGTGGATGGAGAAGAAGTGGACATCGGCTATGTGGGCGATATTGTGAAAGTAAACTCCAAACTGGTTCGTAACTTAGCGGAAAACGGTTACATTCCCGTTATCGCACCCATTGGCGTGGATGAAAACGGCCATAGCTACAACATCAATGCAGATACCGCTGCAGGTGTTTTGGCAGGTGCCTTAGAAGCAGAAAAACTGATTTTGTTAACCGATATTGAAGGATTAAAGATGGATGTGGATGCTCCGGAAGTAATTTCTGAAATTACCAAAGCGGACACCTTAAAACTGATTGATGACGGCATCATCACCGGCGGTATGATACCCAAAGTGCTAGGCTGTTTAGATGCTATTGACAGTGGCGTAAAATCCGTCCATATCTTAGACGGACGTATTCCGCACTGTTTATTGCTTGAGATATTCACAACAGATGGTATCGGTACCATGTTTAAAGCAGAGTAAAATTGGCGCTTTTTCCGCTTTTACTCCCTTGCGTACATCCAAAGTACGCGACGGTCATAAAAATCGAAAAAATCATCCAATTTTCCTTTACCTTTACCGTGAGGAAGCGGCAGTCACAGAAACAAAAAATCTTCGCAATTTTCCTTCTGCTTTACAGAGAAGTACGGCAGTCATAAAAATCGAAAAAATCATCCAATTTTCCGACTACTTATGGCGATTGAATCGGCCTATCAGCCACAAATTCAAAAACTACTTATTTTGATAAACCTCTTTCAAAGAAAGGATTGATATAATATGAAGCTTGCTTTTTCCACTTTAGGGTGTCCTGATTTCTCTTGGTCAGAAATCACCGCAATGGCAAAAGACTGCGGCTTTCACGGCATTGAAGTGAGAGGGATGGGAGAAGGCTTTAAAAACATTAAAGGAAATCCCTTATCCAAAGAAAATAGAGAAGAAACCATTAAAAAACTTCAGAAAATGCATTTGGAGATTCCTTGTCTGTCCACAGGCTGTGCGTTAAAATATCAGGACAAAGCGGAAGAAACCAAAAAAGAAATCAAAGAATATATTCACCTGGCAAATGCTTTGGGGACTCCCTATCTTCGCATCTTAGCAGACCGTAATGCAGAGGTGGACGGGGAAGTAGATGATGATGCTATTTTACCCATCTTAACCGAACTGGTTACCTATGCAGAAGATTATGATGTTACTTTATTGGTAGAAACCAACGGCGTATATGCAGACACCAAACGTCTGGCTAATTTGTTAAACAGCGTGGCAAGCGACAATGTTGGTGCCCTTTGGGATGTGCATCATCCTTACCGTTTTATGAACGAATCTCCCGAAGAAACCGTGCAGAATTTAGGTGCCTATATAAAATACATCCATGTGAAAGATTCTGTGATGGAAAATGGGAAGCTTTCTTATCGTATGATGGGAGAAGGGGACCTGCCCTTGGATGCAGCAATGTTTTCTCTTCGTTCCATTAACTACGAAGGCTTTGTTTCGTTAGAATGGTTAAAATCCTATGCCCCCGATTTAAACGATGCAGGGATTGTGTTCCCTCATTATGTAAACTTTATGGCAGCTTACGGTACTGACGGTGATACCCGCGGAAAACTGCAGGATAATATCAGAAAAACAGGGAAGTACGTGTGGCCAAAAGAACATCTGATTGATTTGACCTTCCCGCAGGTGTTGGACCGTATGGTAGAAGAATTCCCGGACCAGTATGCATTCCGTTACACCACATTGGATTATACCAGAACTTACAGCGAATTCCGTGACGATGTTGACGAGTTTGCGAGAGCTTTAATTGCGATGGGAGTGAAAGCCGGAGATCATGTGGCCATTTGGGCAACCAATGTTCCTCAGTGGTATATCACCTTCTGGGCAACTACCAAAATCGGTGCGGTTTTGGTTACCGTGAACACCGCTTATAAAATTCACGAAGCAGAATATCTGCTCCGCCAGTCCGATACTCACACGTTGGTTATGACCGAGGGGTATAAGGACTCTGACTATGTGGGAATTATTCAGGAGCTTTGCCCTGAACTTGCAACCCACGAAGCAGGGAAACCCTTGCACATTAAAAAATTACCTTTCTTGCGCAATGTTGTGGTGGTGGGTGAAAAGAAATATCCCGGTTGCTTAAGCTGGGAAGAAAGTGTTGCTTTAAAGGATAAGGTATCCATTGAAGAAGTATACCGCCGTCAAGCAGCGATTAACAAACACGATGTATGCAACATGCAATACACCTCCGGTACCACCGGCTTCCCCAAAGGCGTTATGTTGACTCACTATAATGTGGTAAACAACGGCAAAAACATCGGGGACTGTATGGATTTATCCACCGCAGACCGTATGATGATTCAGGTGCCCATGTTCCATTGTTTCGGTATGGTATTGGCAATGACCGCATCTATGACCCACGGGGTAACTATGTCTCCCATTCCTGCATTTTCTCCCAAACGTGGGTTAGACTGCATCAATAAAGAAAAAATCACCTGTTTTCACGGTGTGCCTACCATGTTTATTGCAATGTTGGGGCATGATGACTTCGAAAAAACTGATTTCTCTCAGATGAGAACCGGTATTATGGCAGGAAGTCCCTGTCCCATTAAGGTAATGGAAGACGTTATCGAAAAAATGAATATGAGTGAAATCTGTATCGTATACGGTCAGACTGAAGCGTCTCCCGGATGCACCATGTCTAAGATTACCGACTCTGTGGAAACCCGAGTGAACACTGTTGGTGCAGCGATGTATGGCATCGACTGTAAAATTGTGGATCCCGAAACCGGCGAAGAATTGCCCGACAATGTGGACGGTGAATTTGTGGCAAAAGGCTACAACATTATGAAAGGTTACTACAAAATGCCTCAAGCAACCGCCGCAGCCATTGACGAAAACGGATGGCTCCACACCGGCGACCTTGCACGCCGTGACGAAAATGGTTATTATAAAATCACAGGCCGTATCAAAGATATGATTATCCGTGGTGGCGAAAATATATATCCCAAGGAAATTGAAGACTTCATTTATACCCATCCTAAGGTATCTGATGTTCAGGTCATCGGTGTTCCTGACCGTCAGTACGGGGAAGAAATTATGGCGTGCGTCATCTTAAAAGAGGGCGAAACTATGACCGAGGATGAAATGAAAGAATATGTTTCCACCCATATGGCAAAACACAAAACTCCCAGATATGTTGATTTTGTGGAAGCTTTCCCCATGAATGCGGCAGGCAAAATCTTAAAATATAAGATGAGAGAAATGGCTGTGGAAAAATTGAACCTGCATAAGGATAACGCCATCGAAACTGCATAATAAAGCGAAAAAAGGAGAACACGCTATGTATCAGAAAATTCATACCAAGATGCCTTGGACAGACATGGATGTTACTCAGGTAAACCGTGAAGCTCCCCATTCTCAGTGGGGTGCTTATGCCACCAAAGAAGAAGCTTTTACCTGCGATATTTTAAAATCTTCCAATGTGAAGTCCTTAAACGGCAACTGGAAGTTCCGTTATTATGATGAAGTGCCCGAATATGGTGCCCACTTAGACAAAAACTTCACCTCCGAAATTGCAGTGCCCGGCAACTGGGAATATTTTGGTTTTGGCGAACCCGTTTACACCAACTTCACGTATCCCTGGAGATATTATGAAACTGAAGGTTGCGTGGTATATCCCACCGACGACGGAGAATTTACTGTGGTAAATGCTCCCGAAATTCCCAAGAAAAATCCTACCGGCATTTACGAAACCACCTTTACCGTGGACGAAGATTGGTGCAAAAAAGACACCTTCATTCAGTTTGACGGGGTGGAAACCTCTTATATTTTGTGGGTAAACGACAAGGAAGTGGGCTATGCAGAAGACAGCAAATTGCCCTCCACCTTTGATATTACTGCATTTGTAAAACCCGGTGAAAATACCCTGACCGTTCAGGTAATGAAGATTGCATCTTCTTCCTACTTAGAAGACCAGGACTACTGGTATTTAGCAGGGATTTACCGTCCCGTTTACTTAATTTCCAAACCCAGAAAACGAATTGTGGACGTGAAAGTGTTAACCGATTACGAACGAGGAATCGGAAGTATTCGTTCCAACATTTTATTAAATCGTGTGAACGGTTTTGCAAACTGTTCTGTGACCCTGGAAATTTTTGACGGGGATAAACTGATTTATCAAAAAACTCCCGAAATCGGTATCGAATCCAGACACGATGACCGCATTCCCGACTGTAATGCTTGTTTGATCAGAGAAACCGTTGGCGAAGTGGAACCCTGGACTCCCGAAACACCCAAGCTTTACACCGTGATTTGCACCTTATCGGATGAAAACGGCAATGTGTTGGATATGGAATCCTATCGCATCGGTTTCAAACGTGTTGAAATTATCAAAGGTGTGGTTCACTTAAACGGTCAGAGAATGATTGTAAAAGGGATGAACCGTCACGAACATCACGTTTACACAGGTCGTACCTTAAGCCGCGAAATCATTATCCGTGAAGTGGAAAATATGAAGCGGATGAATATTAACGCTGTTAGAACCTGTCATTATCCTGCTTGCCGTGAATTTTATGAATTATGTGATGAATACGGCTTGATGGTAATGCTGGAATGTAACGTGGAAACTCATGGCGTATATGGACAGCTTACCCGTAGTCCCGAATGGGCGGCTGAATTTGTCAACCGTGCTGCTCGTATGGCTACTTTCTATAAAAACCACGCTTCAATATATTGCTGGTCCTTAGGAAACGAAAGTGGTGTTGGTCCTGCTCACGCAGCAATGTATGGCTGGATCAAAGAATACGACCCCACAAGACTGTGTCAGTACGAAGGCGGCGAAATTTTAGACGTGAGCAAACGGATGAGTGATACCCGTCCCTTTATGTACGCTCAGCAGTTTATGATTCGGGATATGATTTCCGATGTGGATGATGACAGACCCATCATCTTAATTGAAATGCTCTATCAGATGCTAAATGCCGGCTCCGGCGTGCAGCGTTATGTGGATTGCATCCTAAAATATCCCCGTTTCCAGGGTGGTTTTGCCTGGGATTTAATCGACAAAGGCATTGCTACCAAAGATGAAAACGGCGTGGAATTTTACGGTTATGCAGGTGCTTTCAACGAGTCTATCAGAGAAAGAGAATGTGCACCTTTCTTCACCAACAACGGTGTGATGCTGGGTGATTACACTTGGAAACCCGGTGCATACGAATTAAAAATGGGATATATGCCCATTATCTTCAGAAAGCCCCATTATGACCATCGTGAAATTACCAAATTTGAAAACAGATACTTAGTGTCCAACACCAATATGGCATTGGATACCAGCCATTACGATGTGTTTGCCACTGTGTATGAAAACGGTTATCCCATCAAAACTGTTTCTGTGGATTTACCCTTGTTAAAACCGGGTGAAACCATTGATTGGACCTACGAAGTGGATTACGAATCCAAACCCAACTGCAAATATCACATTCTTTTCACTGTAAATGCCAAAGACGCAACCAAATCTTATGAGGCAGGTTACGAAATCGGCTATGCCCAGTTTGAATTGGAACACGGCAAAACCCAAAGAACCTTTGTTCCCGAAATTTCTTCCAACTACACTGTGAGTGAAGAAAATAATAACATCACTGTAACTGACGGAAGCTTTACTGTGGTATTCTCAAAAGACAATGGTACCATAAAAACCATGGTAAAAGACGGCACCACCTACCTGATGGAAGGTTGGGGACATCAGTTCTATCGTCCTGCCTGCGGTACCAACTGTCCGGGTATGCCCTGGGGCAGAAACGTGATTTGGGATGAAATGAAAACCCCCACCACCAATTGCTTGGGCGTTTCCTATTATCAGGGTTCCGACGGCAGAGTGGTGGTAACTGCAGAACATTGCACCACCGGTGCCACCGGCTACAACATTTATTCCAAATTGACTTATACCGTGTTAAAAGATAAAGTGCACGTAGATGTTTGCTACGATATGGATAAAGATATCGGCGACCTGCCCAGAATCGGGGAAGAATTGGTAATTCCCGCAGGATTTGAACATATCAAATTCTTTGGCTATGGCAGAAACGAAGCTTACTGTGACAGAATGCTCTCTCCCGTGAAAGCGGTTTACGAAAGCCAAGTGGAACAAGAACATTTCCCCTTCAATCCTCCCGTGGAAAACGGTGGGCACGAATCCACCGAATGGCTGGAAATTTCTGATGATAACGGCCATAAAATGCGATTTGAAGGCGACTTACCCTTCCACTTTGACATTCATCACAACACCGTAGAAGACTATTTAACCGCAGGTTACGAACATCGTCTGAAAAGAAGACCGGAAAGCTATCTGCACATCGACGCAAAACACGCCGGTATTGGTGGAGAAATGGTTTGGATTTCTTCTCTCTATCCGGAAAATCGTGTGAATGCGGATAAGTACTTGTTCGGCTTCTCCATCACTGTAGAGTAAGGGTTTGAAAAATGGCGTCTAATCAATGAACCTCACCGCTTGGCGTACACTCGGGTACGCCTTCGGCTTGTCAAGGCGTTGCCTTGATTCGGTTTCTTGATTATCCATCCGTTTTTCTGCACCCCATTATATGGAGTAGAGGCTTGAAAAATGAAGCACAATCTCCCAATTTCACCGCTCGCAGTATAGCATATACAGCTTCGGGTTCGGTTTGTGAATTCTACATCCATTTTTCCTCGCCTTAGATAGCAAAAAAAAGCAACGGATTTTAAAATCCGTTGCTTTTTTTGTACTGTAAATGATGTTATTTCCACAGAATTTCCGAATTGGAATCAATATCATATAACCACTGATATTCTGCGCTGAAATATTTTAAGGTTTGTTCGGTGATGGTGGTTTCTGCTTTTGGGGAGGTGGTGATGGTAACTGTTTTTGTAGCATCATCCCATGCCACAGTAGCTCCCAGGCATTCTGCAATAGCTCTTACCGGAGTTAAGGTTCTGTCTCCCACGATTTGAGGCGGAACATCTGTGTGATAGGTTTCCCAGTCTTCCATCGCATATCCTGATGCAACCGTTATATGAGTAATATTATTTTTAAATACCACCATTTTATCCGCATGAATCACTAAGGTAGACTGGTCTTCCGTGCTCCAGAGCACCTGATCGCCCATTTTTTCTGCAATGGCACGAATGGGAACCATTACTCTGCCCTCAATCAAAACAGGGGGCTGATCAAATAAAATTGCATCACCGTCTACTATAACACTGATGGTTTGTGTTTTATCGATTTGGGAAAGGTCGTTCTGCGAGGAAGCAGAAACTGTCGGCAAGACAGCGCATGAAAAGAGGATGTTAAACAGGAGTAACAAACTTAAAAATTTTTGTTTCATAACGGTACGTCCTTTCTGATAAAATAAACGGCGTCAGGATGTTCAAAAAAAGCACCTCTGCCATCAAATTCATTATAGCACACATGTTTTTATTTGTCTATAGATTTTTCATTTATTTTTGATAGAATTTTTCAAAGAAAAACAAAAAAGAACCAAATCAAAAAGATTTGGTTCTTTCTGTGACAATTTGTTTGGAAAGAGGGAATTAGTCGCCCAGTCTTTCTCTAACTTTTGCAGCTTTACCAACACGTTTTCTTAAGTAGAACAGTTTTGCTCTTCTTACTTTACCGTGTCTTACAACTACAACTTTGTCGATGATGGGGGAGTTAACCGGGAAGGTTCTTTCAACACCGATACCGGAAGATAATCTTCTAACGGTGAAGGTTTCCTGGATTCCGCCGCCTTTTTTCTTGATAACGGTGCCTTCGTACATCTGAATTCTTTCTTTCGCACCTTCTCTTACCTTAACATACACTTTCACGGTATCACCGATCTGGATGTTAGGCATGTCAGTTCTTAACTGATCCATAGTAATGGCTTTTAAAACGTCCATGTCGAATCTCCTTTCTTGATAAGCGTTCTTTACACGATAGGAAAACCCTTCTTACTTTTTCCACTTGGGAGCTGCTTTCCCGTGTAAGCGGACCGCTCCTTTTACACTACAGGAACATATTCTAACATATAAAAACAAAAAAGTCAAGTTTTTTTGAGAAAAATTTAACAATTTTTTCTGGGGTGTCAAACCGAACGTATTTGCATACCTTGTTAGTGGGGCAACCGCCTTATAACTTTGTGTTAAAACGGGAAAGGGATGGGATATGATGGGTAAAAAAATTTTGGTTATCGGTGGTGACTTACGGCAGATTTTTGCTGCAAAACATTGTAAGGAGCAGGGGTTTGACGTAAGGGTATATGGTTTTCATGAGGACTATCTTATGGGGTTATCCGAACCTGCTGATTTGTCGGAAATGCTATCCGATTCCGATTGTGTCATGTTACCACTTCCGGTTACACGGGACGGGAAATTGCTGAATACTCCCCTTTGGGAAGGAGAAATTTCTTTACACGAGCTGTTTTTCAAAATACCAAAACACACAACTGTTTTTTGCGGAATGGCACAAAAACTTCCGGATTGTTTTCAAAACCGGGTAACCGATTATGCC
Organism: Oscillospiraceae bacterium; assembly: GCA_015068645.1. Taxonomy (NCBI): domain Bacteria; kingdom Bacillati; phylum Bacillota; class Clostridia; order Eubacteriales; family Oscillospiraceae; species Oscillospiraceae bacterium. The sequence continues at coordinate 9,751 of SVKD01000014.1, read as the reverse complement.
GATGACGAAGGTTTTTTATTACAAAATGCCTATCTTACCGCAGAGGCAGCCTTGGAACTGGCAATTGCAAAAACGCCTATTTCATTGCTGGGCGCATCTGTTTTAATTACCGGATACGGCAGAATCGGGTACTTTCTGGCAAAGATGATGTGTTCTTTGGGAGCCGTTACCTATGTGGCATCCCGAAGCCCTGCCCATCTTACGAAAATGAAGCTGGATGGATGCATTCCTGTGTCCTATGATGTGCTTTCCGATGAATTACCCAAAATGGATATCATATTTAACACCGTTCCCTTTATGGTTTTTTCAGAAGATTTGCTAAAGAAAATACCCAAAAACTGTCTGTTTGTGGATTTGGCATCTCTTCCGGGCGGTGTTGACCGGGAAGCTGCACAAAAGCTGGGAGTGGAGGTCACACATGCCTTATCTCTTCCCGGCAAGGTTGCCCCTGTTTCCTCAGGAAAAGTTGTGGCGGATACCGTAATTCGCCTGCTTTCCAATAAAATCGGCAATAAGGAATGAAATAACGATGAATTCAATTAAGGTTGGCTATTGTCTGACCGGTTCCTATTGTACCTTCCAAAAATCATTGGCAGTGCTTTCCGGGCTTTTGGAGGACGGTTTTGAGGTGTTCCCCATGATGAGTGAAAACGCTTACAAAACCGATACCCGCTTTGGAAAAGCATCTGAATTTATCGAAAAAATTGAGCAAACGACAGGAAAAAAAGTGCTGGCTACCATCAGCGAGGTGGAGCCTATCGGTCCGAAAAAGTACATTGACGTGATGGTGGTTTCTCCCTGCACGGGTAACACCTTATCCAAACTGGCAAACGGCATTACCGACACTGCTGCCACGATGGCGGTAAAAGCGTCTTTACGTAACGGTATTCCGGTGGTGCTTGCTCTTGCCACCAATGACGGACTGGGCCAGTCTGCCAAAAGTTTGGGTGTGATGCTTCCTGTGAAAAACGTGTATTTTGTGCCGTTATCCCAGGATGACCCCGTGAAGAAACCCACTTCTTTGGTATGCGATTTTACCAAAGTGAAGGATACCATCAAATTAGCATTGGAAGGAACACAAATCCAGCCGGTAATCAAATAGACTAAAAAAGACCGCTATTCTAACAGATAGCGGTCTTTTAGGTTATTCTGCTAAAATGGCAATCATTTGGGTGATGAATTTATCGGGTTCTTTGTGCTGTGGCGGACCTTCCGAGTATTGGATTCAGAATGTGCTTGTAAGGTTCAGATGGTTCGTAGCGGTACCCTCTCTTTTGATAAAAAAACAAAAAAATTACAAAAATTTCAAAAAACTATTGCATCGACCATTAAGGTACGATGTATAATCAGTATAGCATAATAATTCCAAAATTGCAAGAATTTTGTCAGAAAGAAGGGGTTTTATGAAAAAAATATTCAGTTTGCTTTTGTGCTTATGTATGCTTCTTAGCATATTACCGGCTGCCTTGGCAGCAAACGCAGCTCAAAGTTCTCAGGAAATGACTTTTAACTATGCGTATGATGTTCAGAGAAGTCCGGCGTATCAGACAAAACAAGGGGGCGAAATTAGTGTGTCCAGACCTCAGGCGCCCTTAAGAAACGGTGCTTCTGCCACCGGCGGCGTATTTCGTTACGACACATGTGCAGGAGAATGGACGCTGACCGATGTTGGCACCTATGGTGAAATCGGAAGTGTTTCACCGGCTCCGTCTTCCAATCTTGCTCCCGTGGTAAAATCAATTGCGAGTCAATATAACATATCGGATGTGAATACCGTTGTGATTCACAAGCTGACCGACCCCTACGGCAAGCACGTTGCATACGGCGTTCTCGTTTGTGTGGATGACAGTAAAGGTTGTGCACTTTTTGTGGCTGACCAGTATAATGAATTCGGTGCAGGTTACTTTTTTTCAAAATCAGAGTTTACAAGCAGCTCTCTTACCTTCACTGCGGAAAAAACAGTGCAGACCCGAGGAGGTTCTTCTACCACCACTACTACCACCACCACTACTACGCCTTATCTTTCCGGCGGATTCTTTCAAAAAACCTTATATCTTGAAAAATTCCCCACTGCAGGTGAAAAACCCTGTTCCTTAACCGAGAGTGACAGCGAAGGCGATATTACCATGCAGAAGTGGAGCGGTAATTTTGACGCCAATGGTTGCTTTATCGCAGGGGAGGACTACACCCTGACCGCAGAATATACCTTTAAGGAAAAGTACAGAAACAAGAATTACTTTGATACCACTCCAGGTGTATTGAAATTTGAATTCAGCGTTTTGCAGGACTACAATCACTATTACTGCGATATTACAGAGCTTTCTTTGTATGCGGTAAAAGGAAGCTACACCTTCCATTGTGATGATGATTTAGATTTTCAGATTGACCAGTGCGGAACCGGTATCGCAAAAGAACGGCTGAATGTGTTTGCACAGGCAAACACCGGAAGCACCGTCCTCGGACAGATTCAGTATAACGATACCGTTAAAGTTGTTCGTTCTTATGTGAACGGTTACAATCACCCCGTGATGCATATGATTGAATACAACGGCGGAATCGGTTATATCAGAGCCAGAGAAAATTTGAACGATCCGAGCAGTAAGTATTTAATGAAAATCAAGGTGGCAGGTGCCTACGGTGCCAATTCCTCCGCAAATTTAACTCCCGATTTCGGTTCAAAAGACAGAAGAGATATTGATGTTTTAATCAGAAGCTTTACCGCAGAATACGGCACCAAGCCGGAAGTGGTTCCTGCGGACCTTAGCTACTTGAAAGCAGAATCCATTGTGTATAGCACAGAGTATGTGACAGAAAAATTCAGCTTTGTAACTGCGGATATCACCTTTGTTCCCGTGGATACGGTTGCCGTTGATTACTATTTTGCAAACGACATGGAAGCAAAAAACGGTGAAATTTTAAGCGTTACCGAAGACCGTGCGGTAGTTCGTTATACTGCATTTACCGGCAATGGTGACAAGAATGACGCAAGACCCTCATCCGAGCTGATGAGAGCAACCGAAAAAATAGCGGCAGGTCCCATTAACCGCGGTTATGCAAAGGCAAAAGTGAATTCTATGGGCGGAAATGCCAAGATGTATGAGTATCCGCACATGGGTTCAAGTGCAATCGACCCCGGGGAAGAAGTGTATATCCACGATGAAGCCGTAAGCTATAAAGTTCCCGGCTTAGACGGACAGTGGTATGCGGTTTCCAATTCCGAAATCAGCCCTACCGTTCGCTATATGCCGGCGGCATTTATCGGTGAAATTGAATACTTAGATACTTATATGCCGGGTGCACCCGGACATTGGAAAAATATGCAGTACGCCTTTGCAGGTGGTAGCGGTACCTTGGAAGACCCCTTCTTAATTGAAACCGCAGACCAGTTAAATGCCGTTCGCTTCGGTATGACCATGCACTATAAATTGATTGCCGATATTGACCTTTCCAATTGGGGTAACTGGGTTCCCATCGGCGGAACTCCTGCCTACGGCTTTATGGGCGGCGGTTACAATAAGGCGGAAGTGGGCGCTTGCTCCTTCCTCGGTTCCTTCGACGGAAACGGACATGTGATCTCCGGTATGCAGATTGTGATTAACGAAGAAACTCCGTTTTTAACCGAAACGGGTAACTGGAGAGCATACGGATTATTTGCAAACTTAGCAACCAGTCCCGACACTAACAGAATTAAGAATCTTGGTGTTGTGGATTTCAATATTGATGTAACTTATCACAATATTAAAAAACAACTTGACCTTTATGCCGGTGCTATTTGCGGCGGTATGAATAACGGTATGGATATTTATAACTGTTATTCCAAAGGCGGAAACATCAAATTTAATATTAGCGGACCCGGTAGTGTGAATATCAATGCCGGCGGTATCTGTTCCTCCGGTGGCGGTGTGTTTGGCGGTCCGGGTAATCCCAAACATACCTATCTGCACATTGAAAAATGCTTCAACGATTCGGATATCACCGTAAATGTGAACGAAGCGAATTACTTCCTTTATGTGGCAGGTATTATGGGTTCCATCGACACCACCCACATTCACGAATGCTTTAACAGCGGGGATATTACTCTGCCCGTGAGAGAAGGAGACCTCGAAGGCTCCTGGCACGAATCGTTGGCAGCCGGTATTTGCTCCTACGCCGCTATCCCTGAAATTCCCGGTATTTATCACAAACCGCCGGAAGGTGCATCCTTCATTCAGAATTGTTATAACTCCGGTAATATTACGGGAAGAGCCGCAGCAGGTATTTTCATGTTCTCTGCATCGGATATTCATATTGAAAACTGTTATAATGTGGGAACAATCCACGGAAATCAGTATGACGCAAGCACCGGCTATCCCACCACGGCAGAAACCGTGTCTTCTCTTGCGGCAGTAAGTCAATACGGAACGGAATATATCAGAAACTGCTCCTCCAACGGTAACGCCGTTTCCGGCTCTATGTGGAAAAATTCTTCCGCTTTGGGAAGAAAAGTGCTTGCTGCAATTCCTGAAGACAATATGCCAAACGGACCTTACCATTTTGTGGCAGGCAATGTTGGTTCCTTTACGGACGTAAAAACAGATACCTGGTATGCCAATGCGGTGGAATGGGCTGTAAAGAAAAAAATCACCACAGGTACTTCTGCAACCACCTTTAGTCCCGATGCAACCTGTACCCGTGCACAGATTTTAACCTTCCTCTGGCGTGCGGCAGGAAGCCCCAAGGAGAATATTGCCAATCCCTTTAGTGATGTGTCTCAATCCGATTACTATTATGATGCGGCACTTTGGGCATACGGTATGGATATGGTGAAAGGACCTGTTTTTGCAGGAAACACTCCCTGTACCCGTTCGGAAACCGTTATTTATATGTGGAAGAACGCATTTTGCCCCGCATTCTCTTATGACGGAAAATTTGCAGACGTTTCCAAGGATTCCGAATGTGCGGCAGCAGTAGAATGGGCGTTATATATGGGTGTTACCTCCGGTACCTCCGACACCACATTCTCTCCCGATGCAACCTGCACCAGAGGTCAGATTGCAACCTTCTTATACCGAGCATTCACCAAATAATAAAAAACGGAGTGCATAAAATATGAAAAAACTAATTGGTCTTTTGTTATGTTTTTGTATGTTAATGGCGGCATTTCCCACAGCGACCTTTGCTGCCTTGGGAGAAGCTGCAGAAACCATTGAAACCTTTGGCATCACCATGAACGGTTTTCATAGCGGCGTAACCGAGGAAGATGTTACCTTCAGCGTTTCCGATGACCGTTTGGAAATTTCGGAGGTAAGCTGGGTTGGCACAAAAACCGCTCAGGATACCTTTTATGCGAAAAAGGAATATAACCTTTTTGTAACGGTGAAGGTGAAAAGCGGAGTGGATGCCAATTTTTCCGAGGATTTTGGTGTTGAAGATGTGCAAACCACCAATTTGGACAAGGTAAGCAGATTGAATTTGCAGTCTGTAATTCGTAAAAACGTAAAACTGCATTTCATCGTAAAAACCGATGCCACGGGAGAAATGATTACTGCGGCAGAGGAAGAAGCATTAAAGCATAAACATTGTTACTGCGGCGGTTATATCAATATCGGTGACCATACCTCACACACTGAGGTTACCTATTCGCCCATCAGTGCAGCGGATACGAAAATCACCTATACTCAGAATGTTGCGTATGTGTATTTGACCGAAGACATCGTTCTCGCAGATACCTTAAATATCGGCGGCAACAAAACATTGTATCTTTGCTTAAATGGTCACGCTCTGAAAAAAGGATCGGAAGCAGGTAGCGTTATCAATGTGAAAACCGGCGGTAAGCTGTATCTTTGTAACTGTACCCGTGATGCCGGCGGTCAAATCACCGGCGGTTGGGAAGAATATGGTGCAGGGATTCACAGCTACGGAACCGTTTATATGTACGGTGGCGTTATCACCAAAAACAAAGGCGGATACGGTGGCGGTGTGTATAACCATGCCAACTTCTATATGTACGGCGGCGACATTTATGACAACGAAGCACTCTATGGCGGCGGTGTTTGGAATGCCAACGATTCCAATTGGAATTTTGAGATGTATGAAGGCACTATCACCTTAAATACTGCGGTATGCGGTGGCGGTATCTGGAATAATGACAATGCCGTTCTCACCTTAAAAGGTGGGGTAATCCAGCAAAATATTGCTTCCACCGCCGGCGGTGGTATCTGGAACAACGGCGGCACTTTAGAGATTGACGGTGCGATGTTGTTAGAGAATATTTCCCGTAACGGTGGTGGCGTTTGGAATAACGGCGGCACATTTTTCTTAAAGAGCGGCAACATTTCCAAAAATATCGGAAGCTCCGACCCCTATGAACTGGATGGCTACGCCGGCGGTGTGTGGAATAACGGCGGTCTGTTTCATATGTCGGGCGGCGAAATCACCTTTAACCGTTCCTACGTTGGCGGTGGCGTTTGGGTCAACGACGGCAGTGAATTCGTGATGTCAAGCGGTGTTATCGCAGAAAACGAAGCGGTAGGCGGTGCCGGCATCTATATCCAGTATGAAGACAAAATGGTAGGACCCGGTACTGCCAGACTTTCCGGGAACGCCGGCATTGTTTCTAACTACGGTTCCGTGGGTGCCGGTGCTTATGTAAAAGGGATTCTCAATATGGAAGGCGCAGCCGAAATCATTTTAAATCAGGCAGAGGAATATGCCGATATTGCGGTGGAAGAAGGCGGTGTGGTAAACCAAAATGCCGCAATGCCCACCAAGTTTATTGATGTTGCGGCAGATGCGTATTACTTAGAACCCGTGAAATGGGCGGTGGAAAAGGGAATTACCACCGGTACCACCGACGTTACCTTCTCTCCCGATGAAAAATGTTTAAGAGGGCAGGTGGTAACCTTCCTTTACCGTATGCACGGAAGCCCCGAAACCGACGGCTTCTATTTTGCAGATACCAAGCCCTCCGATTATTTCTATGATGCAACCCGTTGGGCATGGGAACTAAAAATGGAACGGACAGCTGCCTTTTCTCCCAATCACTATTGCAGTCGTGCTGCAGCCATCCGCTATATGTGGATTGCGGCAGGTAGCCCTCAGGTGAACAGAAAGGGTCTTCCCTTTACCGATATTCCCGAGGATGCAAACTACCGAGATGCAGTTGCCTGGGCATTGGAAACCGGTATCACCACCGGTACAACTCCCGTCACTTTCTCTCCCGATGATAGTTGCACCAGAGCACAGATTGTAACCTTCTTATACAGAGCGTTCAAATCATAAGAACCCGACCCGATGACGCAATCAAAGATTGCGGTCGGGTACCCCGGAACCTTGTTGTATTCACAATAAGAAAACTCTCGTCTGATTTTCAGACGAGAGTTTCTTTTAGGTTAATCTTCTAATATAGCGATAATTTGGGTGATAAATTTGTTTGGGTCTTTATGCTGGGGTGGTCCTTCTAAATAAAGATTACGGAATACTCCTGACAGCTTCAGGTTGTTTTCTTCTGCGTAGACAATCAGACTCTGTCTGGCTTTTGGAATTTCCTCATAGGCACCGTGATGAAAGAAGGAAATTGCTTTTAAGGTAGGAAGATATTGAATGAATTCTCCCTTGCTTTCCGGCGGAACAGCAACACAGTAGGCAACCTCATCGGGAGACTTTAGGGTATGCTCTGTAAAATACATTCGTTTGGTGGTATCTGTTCCGTATTGTCGGAATGCCTCTAATGCTGTATCCCGAAGCAGGTTGGTTTTATCTGCTATGCTACCGGCGTGATAAGTACGTTGATAGATGGCTTGGGGTTCAATGGTAATTTCCTTGATGATGTTGCCGTGTGTATTGGTGCGTTCTTTGAGTTTTTCTATGGTGAGATTCAGTTCATCTCTCATTTTTTCCAGTCGGTTGATCATCGGATGCAAATCGGCAGATTCGTTAAAATATGTACGAATTTCATCGAGAGAAAGGCCCAGATTCTGAAATACACGAATGGTACGAATTTGGGTAAAGGTGTCAATGGTGTAGTATCTGTTGGCGGTGGCACCCTCTTTTTTGTCGGGCTTAATGAGCCCTTTGGTTTCATAATTTAAAATTGTTTTTCGGGTAATTCCTACGGCTTTTGCCACTTCTCCGATAGAAAATAAGTATTTTTGCTCCATAAAAATGTCCTCAAGCTTTCTAAAATCAAAAAAATTACAAAAATTTCAAAAAACTATTGCATCGACCATTAGGATACGATGTATAATCAGTATAGCATAATAATTCCAAAATTGCAAGAATTTTGTCAGAAAGAAGGGGTTTTATGAAAAAAATATTCAGTTTGCTTTTGTGCTTATGTATGCTTCTTTGCATACTGCCGACAGATGTATTTGCGACCAACATTACCATTTTTAATGTTACCGTAAAAGAACCTAAAACCGGAGAAGCACTTTCTTATGAAGCATCTGTTCCCGAAACTGCAAGTACCTATGTATCCAAGGTTGAATGGAACGGGGAACTTGATGAGTCCGGAAAGGTTACATATGGGAAAATAATTTAGCTCCTGTTACTTATCCGTTTGTAAAATAAATTTAAACAGGGAAAGAAGGAGAGAAAATGAAAAAATTTTTAAGCTCTATTATATGCCTATGTATGATATTTTCCCTTGTGTCTGTCAGCGTACAGGCTGAGGAGAATACGGCAGCTACAGATTCAGCGGTTATATATTCAATATATGTTACTATAAAAGAGCCTGCGGTCGGAGATACTCCTGCAACCACAGGAACAATGCGTGAAGGTGCAAGTACCTATATTACAGGTATAAGCTGGGACGGAGATTTTGATGAAAACGGATGTTTTAAAGCCGGTGGATCTTATACTGTAACAGTTGGAGTTGCAATTAACCCCGGATTGAACAAAACAATTGATAACTGGTATGCCGATGGAACCATCTTTATAAATGGGAAAGTGGGAACTTTTGCATATAAAGGCGATTCACTTATTGAGGGTACAATCACATTCAAGTATGAAAACCTCGGTATGCCCCATCAGAATCATTGCATTTGCGGCGGGGATATTCTTCTTGGTGAACACCAAAGTCATAAACCGCAGCAATTTCAGCCGTGGGATGGCACAAGTGCTATCCCTTATGTAGATAATGTTGCGTATGTATATCTTATCGGAGATGTTTCAAGAACAGAAACATTAAATGTTGCAGGAGATAAAACTCTCACTATTTGCCTTAATGGTAACAGCATCAAAAAAACGGGCAATGGCAGAGTGATAAATATCTCATCGGGCGGAAAGCTTCGTCTTTGTGACTGCTCTGCAATGCAAACGGGTATGATAACCGGAGGCTCACACGAACAGGGAGCGGGTATTCATAATGGCGGTACATTCGTTATGTATGGCGGAAAGATTATTGATAACGGAGGTGGTTACGGCGCCGGCTTGTGGAACAACTACAATTTTGCTATGTATGGCGGAACAATATGCCATAACAAAGCCAGCTACGGCGGTGGTATCTGGAACGCAAACAGCGGCGATGCTAAAATGATTATCTTCGGCGGAAGCATTAAGAAAAATGAGGCTGCCTATGGTGCAGGTGTGTGGAATAATGATAATGGTAATATAGAAATGCAAGGCGGAGAAATCAGAGAAAACATTGCATCGAAATGTGGCGGTGGTCTATGGAATCAGGGTAAAAACTTCTATATGACCGGTGGTAATATCATCAAAAACTTCGCACAACACGGTGCAGGTGTATGGACACAAAGCACATTTACAATGACGG
>SVKD01000013.1 GCA_015068645.1 Oscillospiraceae bacterium | reverse complement strand
ACGGGACCCATTTATGGGTAGTAAGTAGTAATTGCATGGCTGGCAGGCCAATAAAAAACGCACTTGTGCGTTGCCAGTAATATTAGGGCTATGCCCGAAAATGAAAAACCCCCCGTTACACGGGGGGTTTTTCATTTGTTTTTTCTATTCCCCTATCCCCAGTTCTGCCCATCTTTTATACATGTATAAAAGATGGGCAGAACTGGGTACAACTACTATTTTAAACACTTAAATATTACCTACCAACACTATCCTCTACGGAAAAATAATACAATTCATCTTGTTATTACTACATGTAAAAAAAATGGTAAATCTCTCTTTGGGAAGCATTTTTAAAAATCCAGTGTTTCCAAGGACTCTAACGGTGTATTTTTATAATTTTAGTACCGGGTTGGTACTAAAATGTATTTTTTCACCTATAGAAACACCATTTTAAAACACGGATTTTATTCACCATACCAACACAATACATAACCCGCTTGTTCTCCTGCAACAAGCTATTTTTAGACACAATCACATTTTTTGAGTCTACCTAACGAAACACTCTCCTACTCTGATAGACCATTCATCACATTTATCACTTTTCTCTTCACATAATCAACCGTATTTTTGGTTCCACTCTTTTCTCTGCCGGCCTAAATACCCCAATGAATACTTTACCATCTGTGTCACCTCCTTCAACAACACAAACAATATCACAAGAAGTTGTAGAGTTCCAGAGCCTTATTCGCACAAGAAAAGTGTCATCATTTCTTGGCAAATTTCGCACTACACTTGATTATTTTCAACAACTGTATCAATCAATCTTTCCTTAATAACATGAACCTTTTTATTTTTGAATGAATTGTAATCATGAATCGATGCAATGATTATTTGGTTATCATGGAAATCTCTTTGTAATATATCAAACATCTTCTCAATATTCTTAGGATCCACCTCTTTGCCACTTGGCGAATCCAAAATAATTGGCAACTTAAATCCTAATTGCTTTTCTACTTCTAAAATATATCCTAATTTGAAAGCAAAAACTATTTTATGCAATATAGCACCAGAAAGTTCTTTTAGATTGTGTGTAAATATAAAATCTGTCCTTAAATTTATATATTTTTCTAAAGCCAACTCTTTCGCATAGTTATCTATGGATTTATACATCGATTCTAAATATGGATTGTTTTGTTTAGTACTAATCGTTAACTGTTTTTTTAATGAAGTTTTCTTTTTTTCTAAAGCATCTATTATATCTTTTATAGTTCTGTAATCAACCTCAAATACGGCTATTTTTTTATCAAATTCTTTTAGGATATCATTAGTTATATCAAATCGCGATTGATTATCCTCTGTTATCACATCCAACTGGGAAATTTTTCTGTTAATCGCCGCAATTTCAGCTGCAACAATTCTTTGACGCGCCTTTAATAGCTCATTAATTTCGGCAAAGTTTTTTATGGTTTTTGCATTAACCGGTGTTTCTGTACCATCTGAATTAACCACACACAGTTTCATCTTTTCGATATAGTTTTTAAAACTATGATTTTGATCATAAGATGATTTTATACTCTTTAATTCCTTTTCATGTATTTCTTTTTGAATATATAAATTATCCAATTCTTTCTGTATTGTCTGATCGTAATCGTCATATACAAGAGTGCCTTGCTCAGCATATAATTGTTGTCTATATTCCGCAATATCTAATACTTTTTTATATTTTTGCAACTCATTTTCAACTTTACGAATTTCTTTTTGGAGTTCTGAACAATCTCGGTTTGCTAATCCCCTAAGTAGTTCTTCAACATTAAAACGGTTACTGCCAATTACTACCCCTCGATTAAGAAGAGTCCATCCCTTTTCCTGGTCAACATAAAAACAACCTAAAAGATTACGGAGAATGTCGGAATTATCTAAACCGAACAATAATTTGTGTAATTTTTCTTGCTCATCCTGCAATATAAACTCACTTTTTTCACCTTGTTGATTAACAACTTGACAAAAATCGCCTTGTCGTGTGAGCGTGAAGTAATTATCGCCAATACGTACTTTGCTTTCGACAAGACAGTTTGCAAACTTTATGGATTTCGTGTCAGGAATTCTATAACCTATCGAATATACCATTATTCTTAAAAGCGTCGTTTTCCCCTGACTATTTTCTTCGCTGAATATAAGATTATTGTGATCATCAAACTCTATATATCTTTCATACATTCCTTCTATAATTTTTATATATTCAAATTTCATATTAAATTCTTCTCTTTCATGCAGTTTATAGTGCTAGACTGATAAATTATTCTTGTAAGGATGGTTTTAACTAATATTTCTTGCGTATTTGGTGACAATTTATCTAAAGCAAATTCACTTGTATAATTTTCCCATTTTTCTTCTATAAATTCTGATGTTTTTTTATTGTTTTCCTTAGGTTTAAAGTCATTGAAATCGCTTAAAACTGCAGTGACAAATTCAAAACGTACAACCGAATTATTTATAAAGGCATTAAAGTGATTTTGCACATTTTGAACTTCACTAATATCAATTTTATCGTAAATGCTATTCTCCTGCAAACTATTCTCTAATGCTTTCACGACTATTATCCATGTAAATTCTTTCTTATCGAGAGTTATACATGTATTAGATATAGAACCATTTAATAATAGTTCCTTTTGCCATACATCCAGCACCTTCCCACCGATACCATTTCTGTTCTCTAAAATAGTTTCAACAAATTCATCTACTATGTGTTTTATATTTGCGTATCTATCGGTTGGTGACGCACCATTTTGAAATTGAAGAATATATACAAACAGTCTATCTCTATCTATTACAATTTCTTTTTCTGCTTTACTCAATGCATCTTCGACAATTTTTTTAGCTTTATCAGCTAAATTATTGTATGATTGCCGAATATATGGCCCAATAAACTGTGTCATCGTTCGCATATTTCCCATGGGATTGTCCGAATTTGTTATATAAATAAATTGTTTTACAACCCCATCTTCATTATGTGCGGTGTTATTTAACGAGTTGAGAGCATTCGTCAAATGTTTCTTAACATTGCTATAGTCCCCTGCTTTTTCTACAGATTTAGCTTGGGCATATATTTTCTCTTTGTTTGATAAAGTAATTTCAATGTCTTGTTTAGATCCTTCCAAACGAACTTTATCAACATCCTTTATATTATCAATCAAAATAGCAATTGCTGCATTAACTTGAAAATCCCATCCAAAAAGCGATGGTGCGGCACAATTTTTGTTCATATGCTCAGTTCCCTTCATCAAAAAATTATATTTCTCCTACCACCAATGCTAGTATTATTGCATCTAGTTTTTTTGTCACTATTACACAAAAAACAATTTAATCTTTCGAATTTAGCGAAAAAATAATCTCGAGCATTAATGGAATTAGAAGCTAACATATTATTTATAAGTAACGGATAGGAAACCATATCAAATTCATTTTCTCCTAATGTCACTTTTCTAAATCGTTCTTCTATTAAATTATCATTTTCATCAAAATACAAAAGTAAGCTTAGCCCATATTTTCGTCGTTCATCGTCTGAAATATCGTCTCTAATATAATTAAGTATATAATCATTCCCCAATTTGCGCGAAAGGACTTTCGTCATATCTTTTTTCAATGATTCTTTTTGAATAGCAGATGATATCATTTTTTGCATTACAGTTTTATTTGGACTGGGGTCAATTCCGTATATATCGGCATATATTAATCCGTATTTTGGGCGCCAGCGTCCAATTTCAGGTATAGTTCGATCTAGTTTTTGTAATTGCTGAAAATAAGATTCTGATATCTTTTTGCTTTTATCCCATTTATCTGTTAAGCATACATAATATTGAAATGTATTAAACAGATCAACATAGCACCACAAATTGTTCTCTTGGCTAAAAAGAATTAGATTGTGGTATAGCAACAAATCGGTCTTTAATTCTATATAGCTATCCATAGGATTTAATGGAACAAAAGGAATTATTGGATATTTAAAACTAATATCGGTTATCTTTTCATCACGTTTTGATACGATTAAACCATCTTTAATCGTATCAAATGGCACTCCTTTTGCTAACGCAAAATTAAAAGCAATTTTCGAAACTCCTTTAATGAAAGATTCGTTCTTAATCGTAAAGTCATAGGAAACAATTTCAAAATCCAACTTTGATATATCGCACTGTAACTTCTTACTAAGTTCTGGACAAGAAACTACTCTCCCATTCTTGAAAACAACGTTATATTCTTCGCCTTTATATTTAGCTCTACCTGAATATGATGGTAACGATTTCTTATTATTTGTTTTTGCAAAATTATCAATTCTTGCAATTATCGGATTAAAAGTAGACACGAATGGCTTATCTATATATCTGCTAATATAATTATTGCATTCCGAACAACAGATATCTGTGGACTCTTCTAATCCACCAATCGCATTTTGAATTATATGTTCACGACTTCCAACCGTTATTTGTTTGCCACAATATACACAATTCATTTTTTGACAAGTCCTATCTTGCTTTTATTTTTAAACTATTTAATCTTTTTTCCATCACTAAAAGCTTTTCCAACTATACCACCAAGTTTACGATAAGTATGATGCACTGGGTCATAGGTAATTGGATTAAATTTATTCAAATCAATTTTACCATTTTCTCCAAGGATTCTTTCGTCTGCACAGACATTGACGATTTCACCAAGTAATCTACAGGATTCCTCGTCATAACTGATGAGTTTACATTCAAGAGCCAGCGGAAGTTCGTCAAAAAGCGGAGCATCTACCAATTCACTCTTGCTCACATGCCATCCTGTTTTTTCAATTTTATCAGGTTCTTTGTTGCCAGAAACAATACCAACATAATCACAAGCAATCACATTCTCCACATCCGCTACGCTCACCGTGAACGCACCTGTTTTGACTACATTCTTCGCAGTCTTATGCCCGTCATCCACACAAATCGAAATCTGTGTTTCTTCGCTAATACCACCCCATGCAGCATTCATCGCATTAGGCTTGCCGTTCTCGTCATATGTGCCGATAATCAACACCGGCATCGGATATAAAATCGCTTTCGCTCCCAAATTCTTACGCATTCTTTTTTCTCCTATTATTCTGCTTTGTTATTCTCGATAAATAATCGTATTTTCGCCACATCAAATTGTTTAACCATTTCCGATAATGTTTCGACTGCTTTAAAGCACTTTTCAACTGCTTCAATTTGTTCATCAAATGATTTTAAAAAATCGAGTTTTGGAACAATCAATCTGACTGCTGCAGATTTTCCTGTTGGATGCACAGTCATATTATTTTCTCTAAGATTTACCATTTCCCTTAGCAACATTTCTAATTGAGGTAAACATTTAGCCATACCAGGAATTGTTAAATCCACATATTCTCTGTCCGCTTTATGAATAATATAAATTTTTTCAATAACTGTATTAAACTGAGGCCAAGTAGCATTAGAACCTTTCGGCCCCTCAGTTGCCGTTAACAGAAGCCCATCATAATTCTGCTTTTTGTATGCAATATATCGCTTCCAAAAATCAGTGACTGTTTTGTTTTCAATAACCCGGTAGCCTGTTTTTTGTTTATATATCGCTTGTTTTATCTGAGATAGTTTAAAGTTTTTTCTAGCGTCGGCATTTGTTTCAAAATATTTTAAGCATTCTTCGTATGTAACTTTATTTGGATATTTACGAGCCTCAGCATTGTTCTCTAAATAGTTTTCCGGTGCAACAATAAAAACACTAAAAGACGAATAATCTCCATTTTCAACTCCAAGATTCCCGCGTTTCATGTACCTATCACACTGCTCAGGCATCGCGATTGCATCAATTTTATCTTCAATTAAAAGTCCGTGCCTTTTCCCATCGACTTCAACTATTACTGTCATATCTGACTCGCCGAATTCAGGATGATTTTTTGAATGTTCAATCTCAACTACCAAAGCATTATCCATGTTGACTTTTGATGTGAATATGTTTAAAAAATCTTTAGAAATAACAAACTCTTCTAAAAACAACATATCCATATCATGTTCTGAAACATCTTGAAATTTACATATAGGCATCATAATTTATCATTCCATTCGTTTTCTTTAAAACCAACTAAAACAAAGACATCTCCAATCAACAGAGGACGTTTTACAAGCATACCGTCTGTAGCAAGAAGTTCCAATTGTTCCTCTTCTGACATAGCGGGCAGCTTGTCCTTCAGTTCCATTGACTTATATAAAAGTCCGGAAGTGTTAAAGAATTTCTTTAATGGAAGTCCACTCATCTTATACCAAGCAGTCAATTCTTCAAAGCTCGGATTATCTTCCTTAATATCTCGAAGAGTGTATTCGATTTTGTTGTCATCAAGCCATTTCTTCGCCTTCTGACAGGTTGTACATTTAGGATAACAAATAAATTCAATCATAAAATAATCCCTTCATATTTCTATTTACTGCCTTTTGCCTGTGTAAACATTATACTCTCCAGGTTTGTAGTCATATTTCCCATTTATCATATTATGCTGCACCTGTGCATTCGACAAATTATTATTAACCTTATCGGCTATCATTTTGCTGTTATTTACTCTTGTTATATCATAATTATCTACTTTGTTATTAAAACTTGATTTACATGCAAAATAAATTACAGCAAATATAATTAATCCTATAAAAGTACCCATTAACTTTCGTCTCCTTTAATTTAATATCCACAAAATAATTAAACAAACAATAATTGCTGTCATATTGTTGAACTTCTCATTTATATTTTCCGTTGTTCATATTTCTAATAAATTGACTTCTGCTCATTTCCCCAAAACGTACTTTGTTAGCATCTTCTTGTTCTAAACGCCAGTTGCGGTGATAGTCTGCCGGTAATTCTTTTTCGCATGCTTCAATAACCAGTTTAATAACGATATATCCAATTACTATTAAAGTTAAAACTCCCATACATTTTCCTCCCAAATAAGTCAATTTACTTATTATCTTAATCTTAAATCAAATTCCCTTTGCAACAACTCTACTAATTCAATTGCCATATCCCTATCAAGCTGAATTGACTGACTTATTTTATCTTTTAATTGTCTGTTTTCAGAACCATAAGTGTCTATTTGAAAATATTTATTTTCTCCTTTTGTGAATGTGCAGTAGGTCGCATCTACTGATTCGTGTATAGTGTTTCTTTCTTTATCAATGTGACTAAAATGTCTTTTTGTAATAAGTGCCATAGTAATTCTCCTTCTTTTTTACATATTCATATCCTTTTTAATCAAATCAATTATATAACTGTTTAGGCTTTTATATCCTTTTAATTCTGAATGGCTTTTGATTTCCTCATACAATTCTATATTTACATCGCAAGCTATTTTTTTCCGCTTCTCTCTGTATTTCTTCATTGCTTTTCTTTCTGCTTCTGTGGTGGGCATTGATTCACATCCTTTTATTGTGCATATTGCAAAATCGACTAAAAAATCATAAATTTTAAATTTATTTATACACTATATATTGTGTTCATTATTTATAATATTTTTTTAAATCTTCGTAAGTTATTTCTAATCCAATCAATTTTAGCAATTCTTTCCTTTGTTCATACAAAGGTTTTAGAACGTAATCAATCTCAGAACCATAATGTAACAAATTGTGACAATGGCTACATAGAGAAACAACATTTTGCTCTCTGTCAAGATCAACATCAGGGAAATCTGCAAAAGCGTATACGGGTATAATATGATGTGGTTCCGTGTAATTCATGTTGCTATTTTTTCTCTTAAAAACGGGGTGTGTGTTGTCAACTTCACATAAGCACCCTGCTTTAATTAACGCATTTCTTGATACAATTTTGCTACGATGGTATTGTTTTATCAAAGAATGAGTTGCTTTCTTTGGTGGATGGGGTGTATTATCATAAACAAAATCTTTTATGTCTGAATAAACAACCTCTCTTTCTACCTCTTTCATAAATGAATTTTCATCATACCTATCAGACTCCAATTCATTATGCAACAATTCTTCTGCAAGGATATGTTTAGCCTTGTTTATAACATGAGAAGGTAATCTTTTGCTTTCTATTATAATATTTAAAGCCTCAATCTCCTGACCTAATTGAAAAATATGTCTTGCCCTTGGAATTCTAAAACGCTGTTGTTTAGACCGAGAGTTTGGATTTTCAGCATACAACTTGTCTCTCAATTCTTCAAAAGACATATTAGCGTTTTTGAAATCATAATAAAAATCAACGAAAACTGTTTTGCCAACAGCACCAAGAGCAGATTTTACATCTGCATATTTTGTATCATTGCTCATTAAACCAACCTCTTAATAAATATTCTTTTATCGACTAAGTTTAAATCTAGTCAACTTTTCATCTAATGAATTAAATTTCATTTTTGCTATCTTAACTTCACGTTCAATAGTGCTAAAAATGTCAGATACATCTTTCTCGGTATATTCATAGCAGGAAGGATTAGCACAATTACCAAGCAATTGCACCATAGATATAATTTTATTTGTTCTTGCTTCAGCAATTCGAACAAACTTTTCTCGTTTTGTTTCAGAAATAGACATTTTACCCCTCTTTTCGTTTTATTATAAAAATATTATACACATATCTTTTGTATTTGTCAATAAACTTAAAATTATTTACACAATATTTTATAAATAATTTTAAGTTTTTAGTGATTTCTATATTTTTTGCTGCAATAACGCAGCAAAATTTTCAAAATCTATTGCATTTTCGCAGCAAATTTGCTATTATATAATAAAGAGGTGGTAACTATGAAAGGTTTAGGTCCTTTTTTGCGTGAAATTCGAGAAGAAAACAAGCTAACATTGACAGATGTGTGTAAAAAAACCGGAATTACAGATAGTAGATTATCCAGGATCGAGAACGAATCGCTGAAGACTTCTCCACCGATAGACGATGTGATAAGCCTTGCCAAACTATACAATATAGATTTTAACAAAATACTTTCATTTTCAACTGAGCATAGCAGTAAGGAATTTGAAAATAGCAAAACCCCATTAAGGAATCTTGAATTATTAGATAAAAAAGAGTTGCAACACATACAAGATGAAATTGATTTTATAGTAGATCAGAAAGGAACTGGAATAAATGAATTATAAATTAGGAGAATTATTCTGCGGCCCGGGCGGGATCGCTTGGGGGGCTTTAAATGCAGATATAGGAATGGAAGATTGGTCTATAACCCATGCATGGGCCAATGATTATGATCATAACACTTGCGAAACATATCGCAATAACATTTGCCCAAACGATAGAGAAAGTGTTTATGAGGGCGATGTTAGGGAATTGGATTTTTCACAACTTTCTGACATAAGTGCTTTAGCTTTTGGATTCCCGTGCAACGACTATAGCGTTGTTGGCGAACAAAAGGGTATGGATGGTAATTATGGTCCTTTGTATTCGTATGGTGTCCAAGCGTTAATCAGATTTCAACCCAAATGGTTTTTAGCAGAAAATGTTGGAGGCCTTCGAAATGCAAACGAAGGCCGAGCCTTTTCTAAAATTTTAGGCGAAATGCAAGCTGCAGGTTACACTTTGTATCCTCATTTATACCAATTTGAAGATTATGGAATTCCACAAGCAAGGCACAGAATCATTATCGTTGGTATCCGAAACGATATGAATGTCGAATATAAGGTTCCATCTCCGGCACAATACAGAATGAAAACATGCAGAGAGGCTATCGAGGTTCCGCCTATTTCTGAAAATGCATCTAATAACGAGCTTACACGTCAATCAGCCGCCGTTGTAGAAAGATTACGTTATATCCGTCCTGGCGAAAATGCATTCACGGCGAATCTACCCAAAAATTTACAATTAAATGTCATTGGTGCAAAAATTAGTCAGATCTACAAGCGTTTAGATCCTGACAAGCCTGCTTATACCGTTACCGGTAGTGGAGGTGGCGGAACCCATATTTACCATTGGGAAGAACCTCGTGCATTAACAAATAGAGAACGTGCACGCCTACAAACTTTTCCTGATACATACGAATTTTACGGTAATAAAGAAAGCGTTCGCAAACAAATTGGTATGGCAGTTCCTTGCGAGGGGGCAAAAATAATTTTTGAGGCTATTTTAAAATGCTTCGCTGGAATAGAATATGATTCTGTAGAGTGCAACGCAACTGAATATTTGTTCAATGGCGACAACGAAATCAAATGGCAATTCGACTCAGACTTAGAAGATAAAGTTCTAATAAAACCTGCGGTGGAAGGAGCTAACGAGTTGCGCATCGTTTCAGCTTATGCTTCCCCCAGCATGGTAGCGTGGCATATGCAAACTCTGGCGGACTTAGGGTTGCAACCTATACAAATTAAACTGATCGTGGGAATGTGTCCTTTTGATGGTCTTAGTCAAGTTACCAACTCTGGGTTTAAGAAATTATCCGAAAATGATTTTGGCCCCGACTTTTCATCATTTAGCTGTCAGTATGTATATAAAACGCCTGCTGTACATTCAAAGCTTTATTTATGGATGAAGAATGGCAAACCATACAAAGCATTTTCTGGCTCTGCTAACTATACACTTAAAGGGTTTAGCAAAGATTGTGATGAATTCATTACCGAATGTAACTTAGATGATGCAGTTGCCTATTTCGAAAAGGTAGAAGCAAAAACAATATATTGCACCGCAAATGAAGTTGAGAACTACATTCGTATTTATCGCACTAGCCCCAACTATAGTTATGAAGCAACTATGGTGGATTTCAATTCTGAAGAGAAACAAACTCTATCATTTCTATCTAACACTGGAGAGGTTCCAACAACTTCAAGTTTAAACTGGGGTCAAAGAGAACACCGCGACCCAAATCAGGCATATATACCGTTACCTTCTAAGATTTCAAAAACAGGATTTTTTCCTTTAAACAAACGTTATTTTACTGTCGTTGCAGATGATGGCGAGTGCTTCATCATGAGAGTAGAACAAGCCGGAAACAAAGCTATCACTACACCTAGCGACAACGCTGAAATAGGAAGATATTTTAGAAATCGTCTTGGGATTCACGAAGGTGTAAAGGTAACTAAGGAACACTTTAAAGAATATGGTCGTTCAGATGTAACCTTTACAAAACTTGATGACGAACACTTTTTAATGGATTTCTCTGTTGTTCGTTCAGAAATGGAATAACAATAACAAAAGGAGTGGCCGCTCGACCACTCCTTTTGTTATGCTATTTTAAAGTATCCATCCGCATAATTTAAAATTTTAGAATCAAATAATTCTTTGGGAATAACTTTAGAAACAAGATGATTAATAACCAAGAACGAAAGAAGATTCGATTCATCTATAAAATTAATACCGTTCTTTACAAGCATATCATAAACAATATCATCCAAATGGTAATAAGGTGAATCCTTAGAAACAATGACTTCTTTGTTATATCTCCTATCTCTGATTGCTGGCGAAACTAATCTTAAGCCCAAATTATGTTTTTTAATTATAGAAATAAGTAAGAAGGAATTCCATTCATACTGTATTTCTGGTAAATTTTCAAAATTATCAAAACCTATCATCGATAAGAATCCTTGGTTTGAAATGCTTTTCTGAAACCAATCAGAAACTTGATTTAATGTATCTTCCTCAATATTAAAATCACCAGACAAAATATAGATGTCCTCTGAAATTCTAGTATAATCTTTTTCCAGCTCGTAGAAAATTAAATCTGCCGTTGTTTCCGACCAACATACATCTTTGGCTATTTGCATAAACTCACTTCTACTTATTTGTTGCGTTGTTCCAAGCAAATAAAGAGCAATGCTTTTTGTCGTTAGAGAATCAACAGTGCCTTTTTGGCAAATATGAGGACGACTAAACTGATATTTATCGCTAAGAAGATTTTGCAACACATAAAATAGATTTGTTGGGTTTTCTATTGCATTTCGAGATAGCAATTCTGGAAGCTGTAATTTTAATTTTTCAAATATCAATTTATCGCTACAATATCCTTTAAATTGAGAAAATATTTCTTCAAGAACTTCTGAAATCACACTAATATCTTCGTCAAAAATTTTCAAATTACCCCGAGCATTAAAACTATTATAATCCCACTGTAGCAATTCCTTCGAACTGCTAATAGCATTAAATAGCATAATGTCAGATAATCCACCTATTTTTTGTTTTATTTCATTTCGTGTAACGGCACAACCTTTTTCTAAAATAAATAAAACAATACGTTCCGAAAGGCTAAGTGATTTGCCCTCTCCATTTATCTTCGTGATACAATCCCTTGTGAACTCGTATTCATCCCGATATAAATATGCCAATAACCCATGCAAACCATGATAATTTGTAATATCCGAAGTAAATGCCAAAACACCTTCGAATTCGTTAAAAATCTCAGCAAAATATAAGGTTTTTAAAGAACTTGTATCGATATATTTTTTTATATCATCAATAACAGATTGTTCGAATTTAATATGCTCAATAAGTTTTGCTTTTCCACGATCGCACACAATTAAGAACTCAGATATCCTTGCGCTGATAGCACGATTCTGCTCTGGCAAATCGTATTCACCATATTCTTCGTGGAACAATCTACGCAGTTTGTTAATATCATCATCCGAATATAACGTGATACCATCTTTAAAGTATTTTGAGATCAATATCAAGCATAATTTTGCATATGTCTGCTTTCTTAGAAATACAAAATCGCCATAAAAATACGCACCGCTCTCGATTAAGTAATTCAAAAAAGCATCAGCTGATATAAAACCTAATTCTGCGTTGTTAAGCATTTCTTCTATTTGTGATAAACTCTCAAAAAAATTGATTCCTTCATCCCCTATGAATTCATTTGTTAATTTTCGTAGCTTTACATCTGTATTTTGCATCTCGCTTTGTTTCTTAATAAACATATCAGCAAACGATAAATATTCTAACGAAAATGACTCTTTTAGCGTATACATAATAACTGTGTCAAAATCATCGTCATCAAAAAACTCTAAAACCTCTTGAGTTGTAATGTAAGAAAGATTATTCTGCGTCATATGTTGCTCAACAAGCGAACCAAACAACGGGGAAAATTCTCTGAAAAATTTCGCTTCAATTTGCCTAATTCGTTCCCTTGTCAAACCGTAATTATCCGCTATCTCTTGCAATGTTTTTTTGTTTGCTCTATCGACATATATATCAAATTCGCGATTACCTTTATGTTCATTTAATCTCTCGGTAGCAATTGTCAGTAAAGGCTTTTCAAAAATCTTTATTTTATCCAGAATTCCAATCCCTTTGGCTCTACCGAACATCTGCATTAACTTTTCCAAAGTGATGTCTTGTATGTCGCCAATTTTTGAATACCCATTTTCATAGAATTTTGCATTGTTTCTTGCGGATATGCCAGCAAATCGCAAATACGGAATGCCCAAATCAAGATTACTTGGGTCAATGGTTATTGCCGGAGATGGTTCTACCGCTAACTCTCTGTGTTCTGTGTTTTGAGTAGAAAAGCTTATTTCTTGTAATAAACTGTAGTACTTTTCTTTTATCAAATTCAGCTTTCCTACACCAAAACGCGGCTCGTTAAGCAACAAGGAAAAATCAAAATCTTCAAGATCAGATAATGTAGACAGGCAATTTTGTTCACAAAACTCGACGAACATATGATATGTATTGCCTGAAAAAAGTGAAGCAATGCTATCGGTTGGCACACTTGTAGAAACCTGATAATTGGAAGATTCCAACAGTTCCATAATTTCTTCAAATGTCTTTTGTCCCATATTTTTTAAAGAACGCAAGTCATTGTCTTGAACAAAATTCATAACAGCGCCAATAGTGTAAAGCTTATTGCGCATCAAAATATTTTTTGCCCTTACACTAAGATTGGTTATTTCTAACACCGACAATGAAAGATTCAAATTATCATTGTTTTCCTCTTTGGAGAATTCTTTGACTTGTTCTCGAGAAGGTTCCTCAGTTGCTGTAGAAACATTGTTGAGATTATCATAACGACTATAGTAAAGGTCAATCTTTACATTTATAATATTCAGAAGTTTGTGCCATTCGTCGTGTGACATAGCATCAGAAATATCCTCATTAAATACAAATACAAGCTTATCGTTTGAATTGTGATTTAAAAACAAATAGCCTTTTTCATTTATAACCTTAAATGGCTGACTTTTGATAACCGCAAAAACATCATAATCAGATGAATTCTCAATTTCAGAAATACGTGTATCAACATCATAATCCGGTTGTAATCCCCTGTTTTTTCTATCAATATAGTATTCTTTAATGGCTGGGATTACTCTAGCAACTGTAGCTTCATTTTCATCCAATATTGCTTCAATAACATACTTTAAAAGCAATAATTTATATGATTTCTGATAGCCAGCCAAACTATCAGAAGGGCCAATATATGAAATAAATTTTGCTTTTTTTGCATTAATCAGCGCCGAGCAGTTAGTGCACACACTAAGCTCGGTATCAACTATATCAGATCCACAATTAAAACATTTCATTCATTAACCCTCCGAAAATTTATTAGAAGCCAATCCTTTCCTTAATTTTACTATAAATCTCTTCATAAGACAAGCAATCAAGAATATAAATTCCGCCAAGTAAGTTTACATACTGGGAGATAGAACGAACTAACTCACGATTGATTGTCACACCATTCTTTTCTGCATCCAACAAGGCACCTAGGACTGCCTTTGAAATTGTAGCGTTACTCGCAAAACCAATATCTAAAAGATTATTTATATAATCCTGATCCCTACAAACAAATTCTGTCAATTCATAAGGATTTGTTCTTTTCGCATCATAGGTATGATAACCTATCCACCACAATCGAGCAACTCCGTTTCTAAACAAAGGTCTTTTGCTATAACCGTGCTTCGAATTCTTAAAGAAAAAACGGTCAAATTTATCTCCTTCATCATCAGGCATCCAACGATATCTCATGTAATCTAGCCCTTGATAAAGTGTGAACGCCACCCATATTCTTTCATCAGATGCTTGAGATTCGCTAAGACCTTTCATGTGATTGTAAACACGCCTAATATTTTCGACATCTGTCGCAGTTGGCCTGTCTTGTGACATATCAAAAGAAAAATCCTCAATTTCTATAAAGCTATCCCGTATAATACTGTTGTCATTCATAAGAGTAGGAAGATCCGTAGCATTCTTTTTAATTACTTCTTTGAAAATTGTAGGATAGTTACTTTTTGCAGCCAACAAACCTTCTTCGGTAATAAATTTAATCCTCATCTTCAGAACCTCCTGCCAAATACGTCAGAGCTCTCATTGTGGGTGAATCCATCAGTAACTGCGCTGTCTTGTAAGAATCAAAGTTTTCTAAACTTTGCTCTGTGAGATCTATTTTCAAGTTTTTACAAGCTTTTATAAGTGCTTTAAACCATCTGCAATCACTATAGTTATACAGTTCATAACGCGATGCCTTTAATTCATCAAAAACCTGTACTAACGCAGGGACAATAATCATTGAATGCATAATACTTTGCAATTCAAGATTCGTACTCAGATTTTTATAGATGTTACAACCTTTAACAGGGATACGAATAACAATCTTTGGTTTAGTACTACTAATATCCACATTTATAATTGTTTCGTTAGGATCAAGGTTTGGAACAATCGAGAAGATTGATGAAGTGTTTTCTAAATCATCCTTCTGTTTATTAAGTTCAATTTCAATACACTCACCTATTGCGAGAAGGCAACCTTTTTTAATGTTGAACGCAAAGCCTCTATAATCAGCAGAGAAATCTGAATTTTTATAGCCTTTCAAATCTTCCTTTGCAACAATAACAGTACTTATTTGTACAGCACCATTAAGTTTGCTTTGATGAATTTGAAATACTTCTTCCTCCTCTTGAGTAACTACCGCGTGTCTATAACAAGTTTTAACGCATTCGATATGATGCACAAAAGATACTTTTTTGGAGGCAATTAACTCATTGATACCGTCATTATTAGAAGAGGCTTTAAGTATAAATTTTATATGATAACCATTTTTCTCAAAGTCAACATCACTGGTAAAAGTAGCAGTAGCATAAGAATCATTTCCTTTAGCTATCACAGGATATGGAAAATATTTATTTCTTATTAACATATGCCTTCACCTCCATTGAACAATAATCTTTATGAGCCAATTGTAGATTTATTCTGATGTGCTGCCCCTTTTCAAAATGTAAGTTGATCAAGGAATTATCTTGTATTTTTAATTCTGAACCTCCGATTTGTGAAGCACTAACCAGCTCCGCTTTATATGCCTCGGTTTCGCCAGAAAGGAAAAAACTTAATTTTCCCTTATCCGAATCATCGGAAGGGATAAAATCTATCATATATCTACCCTCATCTGGATTATTGCAGATATACATAAATCTAGATGGTTTAATTTCTTTAGGAGGGCTGATAGTTTTTTCAGTACCATCAACATAATCTACCGGTTGTGGAGGTCTGGGTGGATCCACATGGTCGCCATCTTTTTCGTGTACCCAATCCTCGTCCGATTCTCCATCTACAGGATCTACTTTCTTCTCGGATTCATCATCACCGTTTTCCACAGAAACAACATCAGGAACATATTTTCGTTCAATAACACGCTTCTCTATTTCCAATACCGTATCAGAAATGGCCTCCTCACGATTTTGATTTTTTTCATCATCAGGAGTATCAGGTATAAAGTTGCCAACGCCAACAGCATCTATTGCGTTCTGGGATCCTTGTTCCACAAGTTCCTCTAAACATTTCTTCATGTAATCGTTAATTGATTTAATCAGTTGTTTTGCTTCAAAAGGATTTGCCGCGCGGTCGGGCTGCCATTCTGTGTGTTCGGGGTTTTCAAGAGCACGAAGTTTCTCATTTATCGTATCTCCTTCGATAAACAAAACCCCTGCAAATGAAATGAACCCATTGATACGATCTCCGTCTTTGATTTTCATACCGGTTTGGCGAATCATCGCCACTTTTCGATGAAAATCATTACCGTTAAGTAAATAGCCAAGTTTTACGATTCCTAATCCTAAATGATTGTTCTCAAACCATTTTGTTTCAGGGCTGGTTAATACCTGATAATATTCCATAACATATGTGTTAGTCAGTTCTTCGGCATATTCTTCCATAAGTTCTGATAACGTAGATTTGTCAATTTTTACATCACCCACGTTGACAGTAAGTTTTTCATTCCAAATTGCTCCGAGAAAACTATCTAAAATCGAAACAACAATCGCTGTTTCCCAATCTTCTTGAGAAAAGCGGTAACCCAAAACATACACATCTGTTCCATAGTCACCAGGATCTCTTATAAAATCAGGATCTAAATTCAAAGATTCAAACACTGGTGTATTTCGTTCATTACCGTAATAACCAATACCCTGTGTGGTTTCGCCGTCGTCACGTTCAAACGTAACCAACCTGGATACACCCTGATATGCGCACTCATCTTCTATATCATATGTATTATAAAACACTGTCGAAAAATCCGAACAGGCAAACGGTGCAAATTTACCTATACCAAACGAACCACCAGCCGGGCCTTTTTTATCAGATGATCCAGAAGATTTAGTCAATCTCATCCAGTCAGTATTTATGTCTGTTGTTCTTTTAGAGCCTGTAAGACCCTTTGTTTTAAAATCACTAATTCTTAATACACTTATTTTTTCAGCACTTATTTTTTCAAACGCATTTTTGAAGAAATCCTTAGTTGTTTTGGCTCTTTGTCCATTCCAATAAGCTAGGCACTTTTCGAATGTTTCTTTCAATACATCTGCGCCAGGTACATTACTTGTAGGAATTTCATAATTTGAGAAATCAACACGAACAGTTTTCCCAGTTGCTGCATCGAGGGAGTTTTGACAAATTTCGCGTGCCAACGACTTCAAAGGCGTACCTCTAAAAGTGGCAACGCCTGAATCATTAATTCCTTTGTTTTCACCATGGTCATTTGAAGGGAAATACCAATCTGCCACTTCTTCACACCTACCTTAATTTAAATTTTTTATTTTCAGAGTCTGTCGTATCAAATTTTGCTTTTGAAATCTTCAATTCGTCTTCAATTGCTGCAAAAATTATTTTCACATCTTCTTTCGTGTAGTCGTATACTGCCTTATTTGAACAGTTACCAAGTAATTTCACCATATCAATTATTTTATTAGTACGAGCTTCCGCTATCCTAATAAACTTTTCTCTCTTGGTTTCCGACATAGTTATACCTCCATGATTAAATTTCTACTATATTATATAATAGTCCACTCGAGTTGTCAATAACTATATGAAAATTATTTTAATTATTTTAATTTTAATAAAATTATTTATAAATTATTTGATGTTCGTTGGCTACATCTTCAGTTCATACAATCTCCCAATTCATAATCGGTTGGTTGAGTGCAGGTTTCACCTCTTACAACTCTTGTAACTGTAGATAAAGTTATCGTCAAGCAATAAACCATTGTCTTGTCAAGATATTTATCCTCCTATTATCTTTTCTTGCCTCTGCTTTGGTAGTCTTTTTTCAGTTTATCACTCCAGTTATCCTCGATATCACAACCCATTCTGACACTGCACACCACATTGGATACACTTTCGTACAGACAAGCAGTTCCTTTGGGATCAGCGTGGTAATTTACTGCTCTGTCTTCGTCAATGCCGTAGCGTCTTGCAGTTTCCACCGCATCAATGTTGGCGCCAATAAACAGAAATTCCCAGCCATACTGCTCTTTCTGGCGTTCAATCATCGCTTTCACCTGGTCACTGTTATAACGGTGGCTGGCGTTTTCCATCCCGTCGGTTGTGATAATAAACATGGTGTGTTCAGGAATGTCTTCGGGTCTAGCATACTTATGGATGTTACCGATATGACGGATAGCACCGCCTAAAGCATCAATAAGTGCTGTGCATCCACGGACGGTGTATTCTCGATCGGTCATCGGTTTGATGTGGTCAAGCTTCACGCGGTCGTGCAACACTTCAGATACATTATCAAACAGTACGGTAGATACATAACATTCGCCGTTCTCTTTTTTCTGTTTTTCAATCATGGCATTGAATCCGCCGATGGTGTCACTCTCTAACCCTGCCATAGAACCGCTTCTGTCTAAAATAAATACCAATTCAGTAATACCGTTTTTCATTTTTTCCATTGTAAATACCTCCAAAAAAATAATGTGATTGTCGGGTTTTGTTACCTTACAATCACATTATACATTGTTTTACTGTTCAATTGGTCGCTTGGTGAGAGACTTTTAATGTTCTTTGTCTACATATCTAACATCTAACAAAAAACTAAACAATCCTTCAAGCTGTCCGCGTTTTCTCATGTCGGTTTCAACCACATATTGAAAATAACAGTTATCTTTCAAAAATTGTTTTGCCGTGACTAAATCAACTACATGCTCAATTTCCGGATCATCTATTAAATATTTCTTCAATCGTGCATTTACAAGAGGTCCCATCAAATGATTGGTGTATAAACGCCGGCGTAATCTTGTTGTTTTCCCTACATATAAAACTTGATTTGTTTTAAAATTTGTTATCGCATATACTACGGATAAATTCTCTTCAAGATGTGATGGTTTCAATTCATTAAAATAATGTTTTTTGGACTTTACCATCAATTCATAAATTTTTGGTATCTCATTAATTCTATTCATTCTATACCCCCAAAAGCACTTGATCAAACTCAAACAGTGCTTCGTTGATTTCGAAAATATCGTAAATTTCTTTTTGGATAAAATAGCGAATAATTTTATCAAATGTGAAGCTTCGGGATAAGGTAAGTCCTGCAGAAGACAGCAAATCCTGGGTTTCGTCCAGATTCAATTTTAGTGCGATTGCAAAGGCAACGGCGGTCTGTTTGGACGGACGGTATGTATCGGGATGACATTTGATTTTGGAAAATGTTTTCTTATCCACATTGGCTTTCTTGTAACACTCCACATCGGTCATACCACGCTCGTCAATCAAGTCAAAGAGTTTGAAGGCGAAGGATTTATCCATTTCCTTCATATACTCATCCAACGACTTATCTGTGGCACTAGTCATCGGAGGTGCAGACATCATCGGTGTTGCTTCCATACAAGCATATTCTATAGTTTTCTTGGGACGGAAAGCTCCTCTGAAGTCTTCAAACGTATCAAGTTCTTCCAGACAATCGCCGTGGTGGTCTTCTGCGTAATCGTCATCAATAAAATCACGGATTTCCGTGAAGAGTTGTCGGCTGAATTCGTAGGAAGTTTTGTCATACACACACAGGTACACCATCAACTCGTGTTCAAACAAAAATTCGGTGATAACTTGTACTGCAAATTTTAAAACCTGATCTTTGGGATAACCGTAAACACCTGACGAAATCAA
The DNA here is from genome assembly GCA_015068645.1 of Oscillospiraceae bacterium. NCBI lineage: Bacteria > Bacillati > Bacillota > Clostridia > Eubacteriales > Oscillospiraceae > Oscillospiraceae bacterium. Next base: position 54,373 of record SVKD01000013.1, on the reverse strand, counting down.
CGGAAATGCAACGGAAGTGCATCCATTCTGAACCGCCAGTTTCAAGGATTCCAGATAACAGGATTTTAAGATGATACTTTCCCCAAGCAATCCACCTTCCCAGATGGGCCCAGACGTGTGGATAATATATTTGGCATCTAAGTTGTATCCCTTGGTGATTTTCGCCATTCCAAGGCCGAGAGGAGCAATTCTGGCACATTCGATGTCCAGTTCCTTCCCTGCTCCTTGATGGACAGCATAATCAACGCCACTGTATCCAATCATTTCCGTGTTGGTGGTGTTTACAATGGCGTCAACCTTCATTTTGGTAATATCTTGTCTGATAATTTGCAGTGGCATAAAATCACCTCAAAATCTATTCGTTTAGTATATTACCATTGTAGCAAACTATTGTCGGAATGTCAAATTATATTAAAAAATGGAAACAGCATTCTTTGTGCTGTTTCCATTTTTTATTTGTTATTCTGATTCCTAGAGTTCGTCCAGATCGTCTTCGTCTAAATCAAAATCGTCCTCATCGTCGAACTCGTCGTAAGAATCATTATTGGATGTACATTCCTCAAACATTTTATATCCGAGGAACTGTTCTGCTAAGTCTTCTTTTCCGTCACCGTTAAAATCGAGCAATCCGCCAAAGTGATTGCCCCAAAATCCACCCTTTGACATATCGAAGTCCTCCAAACCAAGATAAACAAAAATCACAATATCTTGTGATTGATTCAAGCATTAAAACACAACATCTTGTACTTTTGTTTATATAAAATTTTAAAATATTACGCTAATCCTCTTGACTTTACACACAAAATCTGATATAATTGGAGAATAATATGTGAAATCATCTGCTTACACAAAAAGACAAAACCCCGATGATACGGCAATATCGTCGGAGTCTTGAAAGTCCAACCAAATAAATGATTGAACAAAGGTTTTATATATTTTATCATCTTTAAACTTGGTTGTCAATACTTTCGAGGTATTTTTTGCTGGAAAGGAGTTGTTTTTTGACAAGCAAGTTTTTTTGTGTGGTAGTCTATAGATTATCCAAATTTAATTTTAAAACAGAAAGGATGATAAAATATGTATTATTTTATTATTAATCAAAATGCCGATGAAAACGGTAGAAACGAGATTCACAATTTTTTTGTGTGTGAGCATCTACCAGCATCACACAATAGAATAACGTTGGGCTGGTTTACATCAGAGTACGAAGCACTTCAATATGCCAGATGTAATGGATTTCCAAATGCAGATGGCTGTTACTACTGTTGCAATAACATTCATCATGGTTAAGGAGGGTACTTATGAATAAAAATCAGCACATTACGCCTCATCCGAATGGTGGATGGCAAGTCAAAGGCGCTGGAAATTCCAGAGCTACCGTGAGGACAACCACTCAGAACAGTGCAATTGCGATTGGTCGAGAGATTGCTCGAAATCAAAATTCAGAACTAGTTATTCACGGAACAAACGGACGAATCAGAGAAAAAAACTCCTATGGAAGAGACCCATTCCCCCCAAAAGGATAAAGTCATCTGAAAATATGTAAGTTAATCTTATTGGTGGTAATCCACCCTATATGATAACTAACAACAGCAAAACGCCCCAGCAACAAAGTTACCCAATGTTGCTGGAATATTTATCTTTCGCAATATAATTTTATCGGAAAATCGTCATAAAAAACGGTTTTCCGACATTCTGTAGGACAGTTCTAACTTTTGGTAAAAAACGAGGGTTAAAATTCTGCATTTTTTGACGTCACATGTTGTTTAAAATCACAATGTATGACAACTTGCTTCAAGTGGCAAAAAAGTCCCTGTCGCATCGTTTTTCGACGTTACAGGGACTTTCTTTTTTTATAACATTTGTTGCGTGTATGAAGGGGGTGTTTGTTCTAACTTTTGTTCTAACTTTGTTCTAACTTTTTGTCAAAAATTTCGATTTTTCTAAAAAATCCGAGAATTAGGAATTTTGAGGCAAGAGGTTTTGAAAATCCAGTGATACCAACGTTTTTCGAGGAACAAGATAACACGAAATAACACAAGATAAAGCGAGATAAAAAGGTGCAAATCCTCTTCAAATCCTACTGCACCTGCCACCGAAAAGCCTGTAACTGCAAGGGGTACGGGCTTTTTTTGTGCGCTGTTCTACCTTTTTGTCTGATTCCCTTGTCATAAACGAATTTTGAAAAGGTATAATGTTCCGCCATATCCTCTTTTCCGTCGCCGTTAAAATTGTCCCTCTCTTCCACCTTCCAAAACCCGAATGATTTTTCCGCAAACAAAAGCATATTTATTCTAAAATTTTAAAATATATGAATTTATATGCAGTTGGTTGATTCAATGAAGTTCATTGCATTTTTTCTATATTTGGAATTTTTTGTAATAAAATGGCGTTTTTTTTGACATTTTTTAATTATTTTCCGGAAAAAAGAGGGAAATGCAATTTTTTTACGAATTATATATAGTAGGGGGATTTATTTTTCGAGTCACCAAAATCACAGTCCGAAAACATATGAATAAATATTCAAATCCAATCAGGAAGTAATTTATGAAAAAATCAGATAAGAAAAATATCATTCGCAACACCTTAGCAAAAACTAAATAAATCTCAAATAAGAGAAAAACAAACAAAAAATGGAGGGATTCAATGCACGTTTCTATCATTTCCAGAAAAGTCGCAAAAGAATTAATCGCAAACCAATTTCCTAAAAATACTGCCGTGATCAGTTTCTACGATCCGCCTTCCAAACGACTTAAGGACGACTATGGCCCTGTGGATTACCAAGGCAAGTGCGAACGACTGTTCCGTGTTGCTGTTCGTGATATCGACATTGACATTTTGGAAGATTACGGACTTACCTACGATACTTACCTTCCCGAAGCGAACGAATTGGCACAGTATATCTTATCTGCCAAACAAGACGGACTGGACATCATCTGTCAATGTGAATATGGTCAAAGCAGAAGTGCTGCTTGTGCTGCCGCTATCAAGGAATACTTTGATCACTCGGGAATCTCTGTTTTTGCTGATTACAGATATTATCCCAATCAATTAGTTTTTAATAAAGTGCTGAACGCACTGAAAGAACAAGGAGGAAATTAAATTATGAACAAAACCGAACAATTAAACGAATTATTTGATGAGTGGAAACAAAAGGAATTTGATGGTAAAAAATTCGAGATTTTTTGCGAGGATGGAATTGTTGATGAAATAGAATTCGAAAATCAAAATTTGAAAGTTGCTTTCCTCTTGAAAGATGCAAATGCTGAAAAGCCAGAAGAATCTAATGTGCGTAACAATCTTTTAAATACCGCAAACGAAGAAAGTAACTTCGGAAAAATGTGGAAAGTGTTGTGCATGTGGAAACGAATTACAGAAGATCCGAACATATCTTTTAAAGATTGTTGTGATGAAAAGTTTGAGATTGACATGTCTATGTGCAAATATTTGAAAAAAATTGCTGTTGTAAATCTTGCGAAAGAACATGGAAAGGGTGTTAATAACCAAGATGAATTAAATAATAAACTGGCAAAAGCAGTTAAACAATATTATGATTATACACAAAAGGAACTTGATATCATTGAACCTGATATTGTTGTTTGCTGTGGAACATATTACCATATCCGTGACCAATATGAGAATTGTGATGAAATCACTCTTCCATCAGGGGCAAAGTATTTTACAAATGATAAAACCAAATTTGTAGAAATGTATCATCCCGGAAGTTATACTGGTTATCCTGTTCTCTTTGCATATTTCAAAGAAGTATACTCAAATTTAAAATAATCTCATCAGGAGGATAAAATGAATACAATCGAACCGGAAGAAATCATTAAAGAAACCGGAATAATTCGTCTCCCCTACCGTTTTTATATCCCTAATGCAAAAGAAGAACTAGAGTCCGTATGTTATGATGGAGCTTATGAAAAATACGGAAAGCCGTTACCCAAACAAATCGAAAGCCGTTTACAGGAAGAACTACATCAAATCGGGAAGTACTGTTTGGAACACATGTACTTACTTCCCATAAAACTTTCCGAAAAATGCAAAGAACTAAATTCCATATTGCTAACCAGAGGTTGCGCGGGGAATTCTTTGGTAATGTATCTGGGAGGAGTGACACCAGTAAATCCTCTGCCACCACACTACTACTGTCCCGTGTGTAAATTTGTGGAATTTGTAATAGACGCAGACTGCAAATCCGGTTTTGATTTGCTTCATCCTGATATTGATGCAAAATGTCCCAAATGCGGTGCCAAACTGACAAGTGACGGAAACCATCTGGATTACGAATTTCTGCTTGGTTCTGACGGCAGCAAACTGCCTATCATTGAATTCGATATTGATTTCAAAGACCAACAGGAACTGGTAGATTATTTAAAGACGTTTCTTACTTCCGAGGAAGAATTAGCAAAAACAAATATCAAAACGGAACTCATACTAATATCATCAGATATTATTCCGTTGTTAAAAAAATTGGAAACTGCAACAGGTATCCCTGCAGAAAATATCGACCCAACACAAATTGATATCGCTTCCTTTTTCGTAAACGGAGATTTTGAGGGAATTCCTCTGGAAAAAGACTATTATCAAAAAATGTTACCAAAAAATTTCTCTGATATGGTAACACTCTCCGGTTTAAAACAAGGAACCTGGGTTAATGATATCAAAGAACTGTTGAACGAAGGAACATCTTATCGGGACATGATCGCATTTCGTGATGATGTTATGACGGATTTACGTCGTCTTGGACTCTCCAAACCGGAGGCTTTTCGCTTTGCCGAAATCGTTCGTAAAGGAAAAGCTGTAAAATTCTCCGAAGAACTGCTTCAACTGACGTCTTCCCACGGCGTACCGCAAAGTTACATAGAATCTATGAAAAATGTGTTATATTTGTTTCCCAAGGCACATACAACAGAATGGATTCTGAATGTTTGCAAGCTGATTTGGTACAAAACATTCTATCCTGCTGAATTTAAATCGATAATTTCTAAGGAGGTATGAACGCTGAATCATACAGTAAATGAATTTCGTTTGAAAACGGGCCCGGGATTGTTTTTCTTTGTACACGGCGAGCTGTTGCTTCATCATTGTTCTATCGAGGAATCGGAGCCCTACGGAACGTTTTTAAACTATCCTCACAGCCACTACGATATCTGGGGAAAGTATTACGAAAACAAATACCAAGTGGACTTTGATTATTATCCACGGGGGCGGATTGTTTATCGCAAAACAGATGATACTTATCTCATTTATTATGACAAGTGTATGGAAAAAAATCTGAATGATGTGTTAGAACATTATCAAGGAACTAAATATGAATTACATTACGATGAGCATTATCAGTGCCATCTCTGCAACCCCGATTATGTTATATAAAAAAATACACCGATACAAAAATTGCAGAAGCTATATCAAATACCATAGGCATATGTAATTCATTATTCGCAGAATCCCAATAAATTCGAAACGGTAATCTCCTAGGAGATATGTCTTGTGAAATCTTTGTTATTCTATGTTTGATTTATAAAGATTGGTAAAAACAACGAAATAATCACAAAAAATGTAGACAAACGAATTCATTTGTGATACAATAACGCTGATAAGGAGGAATTTTCCATGAAAAAAATAATTGGAATAGCAATGCTGTTTATTTTATTGCTGACAACTGCATGCTCACCCCATAACCCGATGTCCTCAGATACTCCCTTGCAGCCCTCACAAGAAGATTCTACAACATTTTTTGAAGAAGAGGTCGTTCCCACCACAACTTTTTCTGCCGAAATCGGAGAAGTAAACGGTGTGGTTTATCATGTTCCCTTGATTCCTGCAAACGGAGAAGGTCAGTCAACCGAAATTACAGGCTGCAAACCGTTCCCCATTGCGCCTCACGAGGGAAAAATCATTCCCAGCTTTTGCTACTATGACGGATATGTATATTTTAGTGAATGCGAAGATAAATACCCCAATTTTGATGTTGCAATTTACCGCTGCAAACCGGATTGGACCGAAGTGGAATTAGTTGATGAAATTCCCTATCAGTCAATAAATGAACCTTGGAGTCCCTATTTCCCTTCATGCAGTTTTGTAATTGATAACGGAACGTTGTTTTATTCTGGGTCTATGATTGATGCTGTTGAAGTTTATGGAATCAATCTATCCAACTTGGAAAAAGTTTCTGACTATCTGGTTCGTCCCTATGCAGAAGAACGAAAAAACGCTCCGAATCCCTATGAATATCCCGCAGTTGTTTATAACGATATACTTATTTACTATGACGATGGCATTTATCGGGAAATGGACGGACCGGATATGTTAGTAACTGATAATGCATCGGAACGAGGATATGCCGACGGCTACCTATATTTTCAAGGAATTTCTCCTGAATCCGATGATACAGAAATTCTGTTTCGTATTCCCGTAGATGGTGGCGCCAAGGAAATTCTGGCAACCAGAAAAGCTACGGAAAACGGAGAAACATTCTTTTATTGCCCCTAATTTCCAAAAATCTTAAATAAAAATTTTTCGATTTGAAAACGCAGAAAAATCCCGCTTTATTGAAAAAGCGGGATTTTTTGTTGAATTATCTTTCTACCAAACCGTATTTTAGCTTAATTCGTTCCAATTTATCAATCATAGCTTCTGAAATAAACCAAAGGAAAAAAGCGGTAGAAAGTGCATGCACCAAATCAAACGGAAAACCCACAACATAGGAAGATGCTATCATTTCCCGATTTAGTTTACTTTGGCTCACAATCAGGGAAGCAGGATTCATAATCCCGCCGTATATCACCAGAGTTGCTACAAAACCAAAGATGCAAAGCGATGCCTTTGTTTTGCGGAGAAACCCTTTTTTAAAGCAAATTCCCGCTAAAAATCCAATGATTCCAAATCCGAACATCTGCCAGGGAGTCAGGGGGCCTTGCCCGAAGAAAAAGTTAGAAACAAATCCTGTTACGGCACCAACCAAAAAACCGGTCTCTCCACCAAAACATACTCCCGCAAGGATGACCAACGCAACCACAGGTTTAAACTGAGGAAGCATAGCAAATGCTGCTCTTCCGGCAACCCCAACCGCACACAACACACTGATGATAATCAGTTCCCTTGCCTGAGGTTTTCTTGCTTCAAATATCATGCAAAAAGGTATGATTGTTTCTAAAATAATCAGCAAACTGATAAAATAATACTTTTTGTCTCCCAAAAAGAAAACTCCGATATAAATGGTCAAAGGTATCAGAAGCAAAATTAAAAATGCCGCTACAAGCGTTCTCTTGGTTAGTTTGCGGTCCGTTTTGGGTGTTTGTATCACCTCAATACCAATGTCTCGCTGAGGAAAAAAACAGAAGCAGACAACCACAATTTCTACAATTGCAAGAATTTGCCAAGTATCCATTTCTAAAAATTCGATTTGCGAAAATCCCAGCAAATCAATTTGCATATAATAAAATAATGTTGTTATAACAAAAAGTAATGCAAAAACACAGCCAAAAATGATTCTTAAGGGAGTCAGTTTTTTATTTTTAATGGTTCTTTCAGGTTGTTTTTTTACCTCTGATTGACGAAACATAACAGATCTTAGTCGGCGTTCTCTCGGTTTGACAGTTCCGCCGCAGGCTTTCACAATATCCTCCGCCAATACCGCATCGGGTAAACAAGTTCTTGCCATACGGTTGGCAGAAGTGGTATAAAAATTCTTACCTTTGAAAAATGCTCTGGGAGTATCAACGGAAGTGATAGCACCATCAAACATCAAAGCACACCTATCAGCATATTCTGCACAAAATTCAATATCGTGGGATACCATAAATACAGTAATGCCGTTTTGTTTCAAATCCAAAAGAATATCTGCAAATTCTTCTTTGAAATAAGCATCCATTCCTTTGGTAGGTTCGTCCAACAGTAAAATTTCGGGTTCCATTAAAAGAATTTTGGCAAGTGCCGCTCTCTGTTGTTCTCCACCCGATAAATCATAGGGATGAGCTTCCAAAAGATTTTCAATTCTGCAAAGTGTTGCAATATTTTGCACCTTCTTTTGCTTTTCTTCTTTGGAAAGCTTTTGTTCGGAAAGAATTTCCATTAAATCAAGATATACTGTTTTCTTAACGAATACACTTTGGGGATTCTGAGGAAGAACACCAAGTAAACCGCTATATAAGCTTTTAATTTTGGAAATTTTCTGACCTTGAATCAGCACATCTCCTCGATAGGGAGAATGAAGTCCCGACAATAAGGAAAGTGCAGTGGTCTTCCCTGTTCCGTTCCCGCCGACCAGGCAAAACAATTCACCTTTTTGAACCCTTATATTCAAGCCTTTTACCACATCAGGTAAATTTTTTTCATAGCGGAACCAGGCATCTGCTATTTCCAGAACTGTTTCACCGTCTTCTGTCGGCACATCCTTTGGGATCACCTCTGCATGCAGACTGTTTTCTTTGGAAAAAGATTCCAGCCAGCTTCTGCCCTCTCTTACCGTTAACGGACAAGCTAAGCTGTTATTTATGCTTCCGTGTACTCTCATCGGGGTGGGAAGCGCAGCGTACATTGCATGGTTTTTTTCTTTTAAGAGGAATCCTACTTCCTTAGGAGGGGCATCTGCAATGATTTTTCCGCCATCTACCACAAGCACTCTGTCTGCCAACGGGAAGGCATCTTCCAAACGGTGTTCGGTAAGAATCACGGTGGTTCCCAGTTCACGGTTAATTTTTTCCAGAGTTTTTAAGAATTCGCCGGCGGCAATGGGATCCAGCTGACTGGTAGGTTCATCCAATATCAACACAGAAGGTTGCATCGCCATCACGGAAGCAAGATTTAAAAGCTGTTTCTGCCCGCCGGACAGTTCGGTTACATTCTTGTAAAACCAAGTCTGAATTCCGAAAAAAGATGCCATTTCGGACACTCTTGTGCGAATCTCATTCTGCTTGTACCCAAGGCTTTCCAAGCCAAATGCCAATTCATGCCACACCTTATCGGTCACAATCTGATTGTCCGGATTCTGCATCACAAAACCGATGCCCGCTGCCTGTTCTTTGGTATCATACTCCGCTAACGGTTTTCCGTTAAACAATATAGTTCCGCTGAATTCGCCAAAAGGTGATAAAGAGGATTTTAACAAACGAAGCAAAGAGGTTTTTCCGCATCCCGATTTTCCACAAACCAAGACAAATTCCCCCTGTTGCACGGTAAAGCTAACATCTTTTAATGCTTCATCTGTTCTGTTCGGATATGCAAAACTTAAATGTTCGACCTTGAAGCTTTCCATCTTCTCACCTCCCAAATTTCAATCAGAATCGGACTAATGCAGAGAAACAGATATGCCAAAAATACACTGATACTAAATAGAGTCGGCACTACCCCCTTAACAGACGGAAAATACCTGAAATACATTCCGCCTGCCAAGCTACCGCAAACAGTGTAAATACCCAAAATCAAAATCGTAAAGAATGCTTTTTTATCACGCTTATCAAAAGTAAAAATAGAAAATGCTGTTCTTCCGGGAATTCCGTATCCTCGGGATTTCATACTGTCTGCCGTTTCGATGGCATTTTCCAATGACCAGGTTGTCATAATAGATATAATATTAAGCCCGTGTTTGGCACGTTTTATGATGCTTCCGTTTGATACATCCCGTCCCATCGTACGCTGCGCGTTTGCCACCACTTTCGTTTGCGCTTTCAATCGGGGGACAAACCGAAGAGCCATGGAAATAATCAACGATAATGAGGGAATGATTTTGCCAAACAAATAAATAAATTTATCACTGGTCATCACTTCATTATAACAGGAAAAATGACAAATCACACTGACTAGCATCACTGATGCACTGATACCGTATAAGATAGATTCCAACGTCAGCGGATTATTATCGGGTAAATATTCCAACACGGTAACCCCCTCGTGGTTGAACATGGGATTAACAAGAGCGGTAATGACAATCATGGGCAGCATATATAACAAATTGCTTCGAATTGCCTTTTTCCCTTTTAGCATCACTGAATATGTAAATCCCGATACCAAAGAAATGCCGAGGCAGACAGGATGCATCAGAAAACAGGAAAGCCCGATCACAAACACAAAATAAGTAAAATTAACAATCGGATGATAGGTTTTAAATTCATTCATATATCCACCTCACTTCCTTAAATATTCGAACAAGTAACAAAAAACTGTGGTAATTTCCATTTTCAAAAATTACCACAGCCTGTGTTTCTCTGTGCAAACTCACAATCCGACTGAAAACAGCCGAAAATATTATCTTTTCATACTAGAAAGATAACATCAAAGCAGGTCTTGTGACTCGCATCATATAGATTCAAAAAATCTTCATTTTTATATCCTGCCTTCTCGGTTGCCCAATGACCGGCTTTCGCCAACGGATACAAAAACTTCGATGCACACACCGACAGTTTAACCGTAGAGGATTCGCACCCCATTCCCTTTTTCACTGATAACGCCTGGCAAAAAGCCTTTACAGCATCATCAACACTTCGTGTGAAGATATTCAATTAGCTTTATCATTTTACCATACAAATTTCAAAAAGTCAAGAAAAACACGATTCAAATAAATAAGAACCCGACCCGATGACGCAATCAAAGATTGCGGTCGGGTGCCCCGGAACCTTGTTGTATTCACAATCAAAAAAAGACTGCACCCATATCAGTTACAGCCTTTTTAGCATAAAAAATTATTTTAATACAGAAATTGCATCTGAAATTGTTTTTTCATAAGCTTCTCTGCCATACCTATCCACTTCTGCCTTATTTTTTTCGCCGTGAGTTAAGCAACCGGCACCGCCGATGCAACCTCCCACGCACGCCATTCCTTCAATAAAGTTGGCATCCAATACGTTCTTGCTTTTCTTTAAAAGCGCCACTTTGCACGCCTCGATTCCGTCACAGGCAACTGCTTTCAAATCAAAATCAAGATTCTGCTCTTTCAGTCCCTGGGCAATCGCATCAGACAACCCTCCTGAACGGGCAAAGATTCTGCCAAAATAGGATGCATTATCCAATACATCTTCGGAAAGCGAAGTGATATCGATATCTTTACTGTCGTAGAGTGCCTGCAGTTCTTCAAAGGTCAGCACAGCATCAATATAGGGTTTTACAGTATCCAGCTGTGCTTCTTCTTTTTTAGCAGTACAAGGACCAATAAATATCACTTTGGCATTAGGATCGGTTTCTTTAATATATTTTCCCAAAGTTGCCATCGGAGACAAATTGTGGGAAAGATATTGCACCAGATCGGGGAATGCTGTTTTTACATATTTTACAAAAGCAGGACAGCAGGAACTGATTAAGAATCCTTTTTCGGCAAGTTCTTTCGATTCCGACTGAGCAACCATATCTGCCCCCAATGCCGCTTCCACCACAGTAAAGAAACCAAGCTCTTTTAAACCTGCAATCACCTGCCCTAATTTGGCATAGGTAAACTGGCTGGAAATGGAGGGCGCCACCATCGCGTACACTTTATAATTTTTATTATCATCACTTTTTTTGATGGTATCAATCACATCCAGAATATAAGATTTATCCAAAACAGCACCAAAGGGACACTGATACACACAAGCACCGCAAGCAATACATTTGTCTTCTTTGATAGTCGCTGCATTGTTATCGTTGGTAGAAATTGCCTTGATTTTACAAGCTTTCTGGCAGGGCCGTTTGCGGTTCATAATAGCGGAATACGGGCAAACCTTTGCACACTGACCGCATTCCACACATTTTGTTTTATCAATATGCGCCACGTGATTTTGGTCAAAGGTGATTGCATTCTTTTTACAAACATCTTCACAACGGTGGGCAAGACACCCTCTGCAGGACTCGGTTACCACATAACCGCCTTCAGGGCACTCATCGCACGCAAGTTCAATGACTTCAATCACGTTGGGATTTTTCCCGTCACCGCCAATGGCAATTCTCACACGCTCCGAAACGTCTGCCCTTTCTTTATACACACAGCAACGCATGGTGGGAACTTTCCCGGGAACAATATTCTTGGGGATTTGGGTAATATCTTCCAAAAGGGTATCATTCCAGGCAGATTTTGCCACTTCGCGAAGCACTTTATAATTCAAATACTGAATCTTGGTATCAAATTTTCTCAAAATGCCCTCTCCTTAAAAATAGCTTACTTTAATCCGTTTCCCCATCTGTTTGAGACAGTTGGACAATTCTTCCACCAAATTCATTTTGATACTGAAATTGATAGGTAAATCGGGGTTCTGATGAGCAGGATTGATAGCGCGTCCCACATAAAAATTGATGTCGGTTGCTTCTTCAAACAAAAGCTGACAAATCAAAGACGCTCCGTCTCTTCTGAAATTCCAATGACTATACTGTTCGTTATCGCCCAGATAGTCTTTTGCATACTCCAACACTCTATTAACGGTAATCACCCCTTCGGTGACCAGGTCAACGCCCTCAATAGAGGCAATGGGCGGAATATCTGTTTTCTCATAGCTTAAAGTGGGAACCACGGGTTTGCCCAGGTAGTTTGCCGCGATGGAGGAGGTGGTGCCCCCACAAACGATATGTTTTCCTTCTTTGGAGAAAAACAACGACATCATACGGTCACAATCATCACGGTTCGAGGGAGGTCCGAACAAAAGATTCATCGGTTCTCTTTTTCTGATTTTCACCACACAGGCAGTGGCATCGTCACCGGGTTTCTGCCCGTAGAGTCTGTCGCATTCATCCACCAGAAGCGTGGATAAATTTTTAGCGGTTAACCCTGTAACTGACATAGTTTCCATAAAATCAATGATGTCTTCACGTTTCCAACCGAAATTGTATGCGGTGCCAATTCCTGCGTGGGGGCATCCGTCACTCATTGCAATGAAAATATCGCCCTCCTGCAAACGGATAGTGGATTTGTAGATTTTCTTACCGTCAATATTCATTTCAGTTTTGGGATAATCGAAATTTTTGTTGTCTCGCAGCACAATCACCTGGGGATTGTCATACTGGATGATTTCAGCAGTTTCGTGATTGATAATATGAATAATGGTGAAGGTGGAGTAAGCCACTCCCCTCACCGAACAAACCGGCAGAGTTGCCGCAATGGTAGACACACATTCTTCCACAGGGAGTCCTGCTGCCATCATGGTGGAAATAATTTTGGAAGTCAGGGTGGATAAAATACTTGCTTTCACACCGCTTCCCAAACCGTCTGCCAGCACAATCACCGTGGAATGTTCTCCCTGCTCCACCACTTCCACATGGTCACCGCAAAGCTGTTCTCCCACGTGTTTGATGCTTTTGTAGCCGATATCCGCACATAAATTATTCATCCTGAATCGACTCCTTTAGCTTTGCCAAAGCAATTTTGGTTTCTGCGGCAGTTTCACCCAGTAAGGATGCAATTTCCTGCACGATTCTCATCTGCTTATCCACCACTTTGTCTGCCACTTCCACCGTTTGTTTGCTGATATTTTCCTTCTTTTCCCGTTCCTTTTGTTCGTCGGTGATATCTCTCATAATGCCGATGAGCATGCGGGAATCACGGTCATAAACTACTGATTCTTCCACATAACGGTCATATTCTGCTAAATATACTTTTTTATTTTTGATATTTTTCCCCGTTTCCTGCACCTGCATAAAATCAGACGGGTCCATAATTCTTACCACGTGTTCTCCCAACACATCGGTGCTGAAACGGATGTTCATCATCTTTCTTGCAGATTCGTTGATTTGCTGAACTTCCAGTTCTTCGTTTAACACAATCAGTCCGTTGGGAGTATTTTTAACAATGGTGTCGGAAAAACTTTCTGCTTTCTCCTTTAAAAACGGCAGACACATGGATATTTCCGCTTTTCCCTGACAAACAGCAATTGCCTTTTCACGGCAGGTATTGTATCCGCAGGAACCGCAGTTCAACTCATCGGAGGGCTTATGTTTTCCCATCTGACGAAGAGTGTTCATAATTTCATCTTCCGTGGGAGGTTGCAGGTTATGTTCAATATAAGTAAACTGTTTTTTCAAAGAAAGATACTCGGGTTGCTCCACATTGAAATCCTGTTCTCCTGCATAATCGGAAACAGTGATATAATCCTTAATGGGAGCACTGCGGTGATATTTTTCCATAACGGGACCGCCGATACAGCTTCCGCTGCAGGCAGACATTTCGATAAAACATTTATGAATTTTTCCGCTTTCGATATCCCGAAGAGCATCTATGCAGTTTTCTACACCGTCTAATGCCAGATATGTATAGCCCAAAATAGAGGGTTCCATTGTTTTTAAGATGCCGCCGGTTGTGGGGAAAAATCTTGCACGACTTTCCCGGTTGGAATCTCTTTGTTGTTGTAGTTCAATGCCTTGGCTCTTTAACAAATTGGTCAACTCTTCAAAAGTAAGCACCGCATCCACAATGCCCTCATAATGTTCTGCCTCATCTTTTTTTGCAACACAGGGACCGATAAACACGGTTTTGGCACCCGGATATCGTTTTTTGATATCCAAACAGTGTGCCTGCATAGGAGAAACCACGTCTGCCAAATATTGCAATTCTTTGGGAAAATATTTTTGAATCAATAAATTTACAGAGTGACAACAGGAAGAAATGATAATATCACGGTTTTCTTCCCTTAGCATTCTTTCGTATTCTTTTTTCACGATGGTGGCACCGATAGCAGTTTCTTCCACATCAAAAAAACCAAGCTGTTTCAATGCTTCCCGCATCGCTTCAATGCCAACACCGTCATAGTTGGCAACAAAAGACGGAGCCAGACTCACAAGCACAGGGTCCTGACTTCGCAGCAGCACTTTTACCTTTTCGGTTTCGTCCACAATCTGTTTGGCATTTTGAGGACACACCACAAAACACTGCCCGCACAGGATACACTCGTTTCCGATAATATGTGCCTGATTTCCCGAGAAACGAATCGCCTTTACGGGACAATGACGAATACATTTATAGCAGTTTTTACAGTTTGATTTTTTTAAGGTTAAACAGTTTGGCATTTTGAACACACCCTTTCACTGATTGTAAAAATCCTTATAGCTTTTTTAGCACCTGCGTTTTGATAAATTCCGAAACAGTTTCGGGAGTAACGGAATAAAATTCATCATCCACGGTGACGCAAACACCTTCCTGACATTTTCCCATACAAAAGGTGCCACCTAATTCAATTTTATCTTCCAACTGATTGGCACTGATACATTCCTGCAAAGCCTCCACCACAAGGCGGGACCCTTTAATATGACAGGAGCTTCCGATACACACTGTAATTTTCATGGCAAAATATCCTTTCCGATTTTCATCGTTGTTTTATTCTTTATATTATACAATATAATTTTTAAACAGTCAATTCCCTTGTGTTGATTTTTCAAAAAATATGCAACAAAAAAGCGTTGACTTTTTTGTGAAAATCAACGCTTTTTAATCTGAAATTTCCAACGATAAAATATCAGGAATGAAAACTTCGGTGCCGTCAGACAGTAACAATTTTTGCTCGGTGATGCGAATTTTTACCAGAGTACCTTGCGTGGTAATATATGCCCCACCCTGTTTTTTGGTATCAGGCACAAAATGGGTCACCGAAACTTTAGGACACTCATCAAGATGTTCCAATAAATACTGAAGCGTACGGTTCAGTTCTTCTTGTTCAAATTCACTTAATTGAACTTTTCCGTCAGTCAAACGAGCGGTTTCTGCAATTGCCTCATCGTGCCCTGTTAATGCGGCAAAGGGGGCAAACTGAGCTCCCCGAAGCACTGCATCGGGAAAATCTTTTTCAATTTCGGGATTCGGATAAGGAGTATTTAAAAGTTCTCGATACAAAAATTCCAAAAAAATCACCTACGCTTTGTGGCCGCCAATCTGACGGTTTCTGTCCATGGTTGTGGCACCTTCCTGCAGGTTGGTGCCTTTTAATACGGCGTTTTTGCCGAAGCGGTTGCGAAGTTTCACAGTGGTTTCCTGAAGGCTTCGCTCCTTTTTTAATTGTGCTTCTCGCTTCTGCTTTTCGGAAAAATCGGTAAACAAATTCAGTTGCTCATAGGTTGGTTCTTTTTTGTATTCTTGTTCCAACACCAAGTGATTTACCGTAATTGTGACACGGCGGACAGTTAAGTTCGGATCTCCAATCCGCTCAAATAAGCTTAAAATCCCTTCCAGCATCAGCGTAGTGGACGAAGTCATTTCCGATAAATTCACCGTTCCGTGAGCAGATTTTGGTGTTTTTCTGCCGTAACGGTCAGTTTCCACATTGCCACGATAATTTTTGGTGACGTTTTCGGTATCGTAACCAAGGGTTAAAGTCATCTGGTCGGTGAGCAACCGTTTTTCCACTAAGTCTAATGCCATCAGTTCGGTCATTTCCCGCACAATCAGTTTCGTTTTCTCATAATCATATGGAACAGACAATACCTGCCCTGAACTTAAGCTTCTGTTTTCGGGAATATACGCCTTGGCTTCTGCGATAGTGCAAGGTTCATATCCCCAGGCGTGATCAATTAACAGTTTGGCGTTGATACCGAAGAGTTTCTTTAAAATCTGTCTACCGTAGGGTGATACAGAGGCTTTTGCAATGTCACCCATAGTGTACATCTGTTTTCCTGCCAGTCGTTTGGCAGAACCTTCCCCCACTCTCCAGAAATCGGTTAACGGCTGATGATTCCACAGTTCTTTGCGGTAGATTTGTTCATCCAAAAATGCAATTCGCACACCGTCTTTGTCGGCAGGCATTTTTTTGGCTTTTATGTCCATGGCAATTTTAGCAAGATATAAATTGGTGCCGATTCCTGCCGTAGCAGTAATGCCCGTGGTTACCAAAACATCACGGATAATGGTCAGGGCAAGTTCTCTTGCCGTTTTTTTGTAATAAGATAAATATGCAGTTAAATCAATAAAAACTTCATCAATGGAATACACTAAGATATCATCGGGGGAAACATATTTTAAATACACATCGTAAATACGGGTACTGTATTCCATGTAATGTGCCATACGGGGCGGTGCCACTAAATAAGTCAGCTTGAGAGAGGAATCCTTTTCCAGAAAATCAGACTGATGGGATTCTCCCGAAAAGGTGCGATTGGGTGCCCGACGCAAACGTTCTGCATTTACCTCGGAAACCCGTTTCACCACTTCAAACAGACGGGAACGCCCTGAAAGACCATACTGTTTCAACGAGGGTGTCACCGCAAGACAAATGGTTTTTTCGGTACGGGAACTGTCTGCAACCACCAGGTTGGTTTTCATGGGATCCAATCCCCGTTCGATACATTCCACGGAGGCATAGAAGGATTTTAAATCAATACAAAGATATGTTTTTCCTTGCATATTTTCCATCTTGATACCCCCTTTCTTCCGATTTATTTTATCATATTTTTTCCGACTTTTCAACAACTAAGACAAAATTGACAAAAATTTAAGTATTTTTTGTGTTTTTTCTTGCATTTTTCCTAAAAATAGGATAAAATGAATTTATAGACTTTTTCTCCGATTGTTCCGGAGAACCTAAGAGGTGTCGTGATGAAAAAAATAGATGCAACCGTCCTTCGTGAAACCCGCTATATTGCCGTGGTAACCTTTGTTTTGAGTGTTTTAATGGAATCCGTGTTTCTGATTCTTGGAAAATGGGATATTTCCGTGTTACTTGGCAATATCTGGGGAGCACTCGGTGCAGTCTGCAATTTCCTTTTAATGGGAATCACCGTTCAGAATGCTCTTACCAAAGAAGAAAAAGACGCCAAAACCTTAGTGAAATTTTCGCAGACGGCAAGAATGTTTTTCCTGTTGGCATTTGCCCTGGTGGGACATTTCGTACCCCTGTTTCGTTTAATTGCAGTAGTGATTCCCTTCTTGTTCCCGAGAATTGCGGTGTCACTGCGTCCTCTCATTATCAGAGAAATCAAAGACTAAAGAGGTGATATTCTTTGACCAAAACAAGCCGTCGTTTTAAGCTGGTGGATACCTTTTATATCGTGATGATGATTCTGCCTCTTTTGGTAGGGATGGGCATTCAAGTGTTAACAAAGCCTCAAAGTGACGGAATTTCCCTATCAGGCGCCAGAATCTTCTTCACCATTCCGATGCCCATTCAGAATTTCCCTGTGACCGAATCACAAATTAACTCATTGCTGGTGACCGTAACCATTTTCTTTTTCTGCTTATATATGGTGCACGGAATCAGTGAACGAGCCAAATTGAAACGTCAACTCATCGCAGAATGGATTGTGGAAAAAGTGGACCATCTGGTCCGCGAAAATATGGGCGAAGTGTTTATGGGATACGCCCCCTTTATCATCGCAATGCTGGCACTGTCTGCCTTATCCAGTTTAAGCTCTTTGATTGGCCTGTTCCCTCCCACATCGGATATCAATGTGGTGGGCGGTTGGGCAATTCTGGTATTTATTTTAATCACTTATTACAAGTTAAAATGCGGTCCTCTTTATTACTTAAAGAGTTTTACCGAACCTGTGGCACTGCTTGCCCCCATCAACTTCTTAAGCGAATTTGCCACACCTATTTCCATGAGTTTCCGTCATTACGGAAACATTTTATCAGGAACAGTTATTTCCACCTTACTGGCAGTAGCGCTGTCCGGACTTTCCGCTTTGGTATTTGGATGGTTACCGGGACTGTTTGGTGAGTTACCCTGGTTCCGTCTGGGAATTCCTGCAATTTTATCCATCTATTTTGATGTGTTCTCAGGATGTCTGCAAGCCTTTATCTTTGCAATGCTTACCATGATGAATGTGGCAGGTGCTTATCCTCAAGAAGAACACGAAGCAAGAAAACAGAAAAAACTATTAAAAAAACAAAGAAAAAACGAAAACAAACAAGTAGCATAAAAAAATTAAGAAGCTTAAAAATTCAATTTCTATAAACGGAGGTACTTTTATGGAACTCGCAATTGGTTTAATTTTAGGTGCATGTGCATTAGGTGCAGGTCTGGCAATGATTGCCGGCATCGGTCCCGGTATCGGGGAAGGTAACGCCGTGGCAAAAGCCTGCGAAGCAATCGGACGTCAGCCCGAATCTAAAGGTAGCGTTACCACCACGATGCTGATGGGTTGTGCCATTGCAGAAACCACCGGTCTTTACGCATTAGTTATTGCGATTATCTTAATCTTTGTTGCGCCCAATATTCTGGTGGATATCTTAGTAAACACCATGTCTCAGTTACCCAAATAAACCTAAAAAAACAGATAGGGAGCATGTAAGATGCAATCATTACCAATTATCTCGATTAATCTTTGGGAAATGCTGTTTGCTCTTTTAAATCTTCTGATTCTTTATCTATTAGTGAAAAAATTTCTGTATAAACCGGTAAAGAAAATGTTGGCTCAACGTCAGCAAACTATTGACGATGAGTACAAGGAAGCTGAAGATGCCAAGAAAAAAGCACTTTCCGACAAGCAAACATACGAAGAAAAGCTATCAGAAGCCCAATCTCAGGCGGATAGCTTGATTCAGTCTGCCGTGCAAACTGCCCAAACGAGAGAACAGCAGATTTTGGCGGAAGCCAAAGAAAAAGCTGACGACATCCGCCGTCAGGCAGAAGCAGATGCAAAACTGGAACTTAGAAAAGCAGAACAAACCGTCAAGGAAGAAATTGTCAGCGTGGGTACAATGCTTGCAGGCAAAGTGCTGGAACGTGAAATGAACGCAGAAGACCACAAAAAGCTGATTGATTCCTTGATTGATGAAATAGGTGGCGAACATGAAGGACACAAGTAAAGCTTACGCGGAAGCCTTGTTTGCCATCGCCATGGAAAAAAACAAGGTACAAGAGTACGCCCAACAGTTGGAAACAATCGAAGAGGTGCTAAAGGAAACTCCTCAGTATCCTATGTATCTTACCACTCCTGCCCTGCCCTTGTCCGAACGACTTCTGGCTATTGATGAAGCCTTTGGTAAGGAATTGTCGGAGGATGTGGTATCCTTGTTAAAGCTGTTATGTGAAAATAATTATATCACAAAACTTTCAGAAATCATCAAAGAGTTTTTCAAGCTGGAAATGGCAGTTTCCAACACCATTACCGTAACCATAACATCCAAAATCCCCTTAGCAGAGGAGCAAAAAGAAAAACTCATCAAAAAACTGGAAGATAAGTACCGAAAGCACATCTGCCCCATCTATCAGATTGACGAAACTCTCATTGGCGGATTCACCATCACCGCAGAGGATCAGATGATTGACGGCAGTGTGCAAAAACGCCTGCAAAGGATGAAGGAAGTGATGAAATTATGACGAATCCGAAAGATATCAGTCAGATTATCAAAACACAAATTGAAAACTATAAATCCCGTGTGCAAATGGAAGAAACGGGGAAAGTTATTTTAGTGGGTGACGGAATTGCTCAGGTTTACGGATTAAAAAACTGTATGGCAAATGAGCTGTTGGAATTTGAAGACGGAAGCTTCGGTATGGCACAAAACTTGGAAGAAGAAACTGTGTCCGTTGCCATTTTATCCAACAAAAACAATATCCGTGAGGGTGCCAATGTGTCCCGTACCGGAAAAGTTTTATCCGTGCCGGTTGGTAAAAACTTATTGGGTCGTGTGGTAAATGCCTTGGGAGAACCCATTGACGGAAAAGGCCCCATCCAATATGATGATACCCGTCCCATTGAATCGGAAGCACCCGGCATTATTGAACGTGAAAGCGTAAATGTGCCGTTACAAACAGGAATTAAGGCAATTGACAGTATGATTCCCATTGGTCGCGGTCAGCGTGAGTTAATCATCGGCGACCGTCAGACCGGGAAAACCGAAATTGCCATTGATACCATTATCAATCAGAAAAACACAGGGGTTCTGTGTATCTATGTTGCCATTGGTCAGAAGAGTACCTCTGTGGCAAAATTAGCAAGTGAACTGCAACGAAACGGTGCTATGGAATACACCATTATTGTTTCTGCAACTGCTGCAGAAAGCGCACCCCTTCAGTATATTGCCCCCTACAGCGGTTGTGCAATGGCAGAACATTTCAGAGAACAAGGCAAAGATGTTTTAATTATTTATGATGATTTAAGCAAACACGCGGTGGCATACCGTGCTCTTTCTTTGCTCATCCGCCGTCCTCCCGGACGTGAAGCATATCCGGGGGATGTATTCTATCTGCATTCCAGACTGTTGGAACGTGCGGCGTGTGTGGCAAAAGAATACGGTGGCGGTTCCATCACTGCCCTGCCCATTATTGAAACTCAGGCAGGCGACGTGTCCGCCTACATTCCCACCAACGTGATTTCCATTACCGACGGACAGATTTTCTTAGAAACCGAGTTGTTCCATTCGGGCATTATGCCTGCAATCAACCCCGGTATTTCCGTAAGCCGTGTGGGCGGTTCCGCTCAGCTTAAGGGGATGAAAAAAGTGTCCGGGGAATTAAAACTGCTCTACTCACAGTATAGAGAACTCCAGTCCTTCGCACAATTCGGAAGTGACTTAGATGCCGATACCAAAGCGCGTTTGGCATTGGGTGAGAGAATTGTAGAAGTGTTAAAACAAGGCAGAAATGCTCCTGTTCGTGTTGGCTGTCAGGTTGCCATTGTGTATGCGGTAATCAAAGGATTTTTGGATGCCGTTGCAGTTTCTGATGTAAAAAAATATGAACAGAATCTGTTTGCGAAATTAGAAAACGAATACCAAAGCTGGTTAGCTAAAATCGAAAACGGAGAGTACGACGAAACCTTAGAACACGAATTGCAACAAATTCTTGCGAAAGTGCAGGTGTAATCTATGGCAGATAACACAAAAGAGTTACGAATCCGAATCAAAAGCGTTACCTCTACCCTGCAGTTGACCAAAGCTATGGGGTTGGTGGCTTCCTCCAAAATCCGACGTGCCAACGAAGGAATGTTAAAAGCAAGAGAATACACCGCCTCTTTGGAAAAAGCCATCGCTTCTTTAACCGCTTCCACCGAATGCTTAAAGAGTCCCTTTATGCGAAACGATGGCGGTGAAAGAACCCGTCTTATTGTGATTGCGGGTGACAGAGGATTGGCAGGTGGTTATAATGCCAATGTGTTTAAACTGGCATCTCAATATCCCGATGCCGAAATCATCCCCCTGGGGAAACGGGCTTGTGAACGCTACGGCAAAGAAGTAAAATCCTCGGAAAAATATTATTTTGCCGATGCTTATCCCTTGGCAGAAAGCTTATGCCGTGATTTTTCGGACGGAAAGTTTGACCGTTTGGGCATTTTATACACCGAATATATTTCGGTAATGGCAAACGAAGCAAAAATCAAGTGGATTCTCCCCTTCAAAAAAGGTGAAGCCGTGGACAGCTCCATGATTTTTGAGCCCGACTCGTTAACGGTGCTAAACCAGGTGGCAAAAGAATATGTGGCAGGACTTTTAATTTCTGCCTTACGGGAAAGCTTTGCCTCGGAAGTGGCAGCACGACGAATGGCGATGGACAGTGCAGGCAAGAACGCAAAACAAATGATTGAAGATTTAAAACTGGAATACAACCGTGCAAGACAGGGTGCCATCACCCAGGAAATCACGGAAATTGTTGCCGGAAGCGGCAATGAATAAAGAGGTGATTTTTTTTGGAAAAGGAAAACAAAAATACCAAAGATACCAAAAAAACCAAAGAAACTAAAAATATTGGAAAAGTACTGCAGGTTATGGGACCTGTAGTGGATATCCGTTTTAAAGAGGGCGAGCTTCCCGAAATTTATAACGCGCTCCAGATTCCCATGCAAAACCGCACCTTAACTGTTGAGATTGCTCAGCATATCGGCGGAAACACCGCAAGATGTATTGCTATGGCATCCACCGACGGTTTACAGCGTGGCGTGGACGTAATCGATACGGGGGCCCCCATCAGCGTGCCTGTTGGGAAAGAAACCTTAGGACGGATATTTAACGTGTTAGGTGATGCGGTAGATAATCTACCTCAAGCACAAACCGAAGAACGCTGGAATATCCATCGCCCTTCCCCAAAATATGAAGAGTTGGCAACTTCTGATGAAATGTTTGAAACAGGGATTAAGGTTATTGACCTGATTTGCCCTTATTCTAAGGGTGGTAAAATCGGGTTGTTCGGCGGTGCAGGTGTTGGAAAAACCGTTCTCATTATGGAGCTGATTAACAACATCGCCAAAGAACACGGCGGGATCTCCGTTTTCTCAGGGGTTGGAGAACGTACCCGTGAAGGAAACGACTTGTATAACGAAATGAAGCAGTCCGGAGTTATTTCCAACACGGCTTTGGTGTACGGTCAGATGAACGAGCCCCCAGGAGCACGTATGAGAGTTGCGCTCTCCGGTCTTACCATGGCGGAATATTTCCGCGATAAAGAAGGTCAGGATGTTTTATTATTTATTGATAATATTTTCCGTTTCACTCAGGCAGGTAGTGAAGTGTCCGCTCTGTTAGGACGTATGCCTTCTGCGGTTGGTTATCAGCCCACATTAGCAACCGAAATGGGTGCCCTACAGGAGAGAATCACATCCACCAAAAAAGGCTCTATCACTTCCATTCAGGCAGTTTATGTGCCTGCAGATGACTTGACGGACCCTGCTCCCGCAACCACCTTTGCTCACTTGGATGCAACCACCGTTTTGGCAAGAAACATTGCGTCTCAGGGGATTTATCCTGCGGTTGACCCACTAGAATCCACCAGCCGTATTTTATCGGCAGAAACCGTGGGCGAAGAACATTACAAAGTGGCGAAAGAAGTGCAAAGAATTCTGCAAAGATATAACGAACTGATGGACATTATCGCCATTATGGGGATGGATGAATTATCCGACGAGGATAAACTGTTGGTAGGTCGTGCCAGAAAAATTCAGCGTTTCTTGTCCCAGCCCTTTGATGTATCTGAAAAGTTTACCGGTATCAAAGGAACCTATGTTCCTGTAAAAGAAACAGTACGAGGATTTAAAGAAATCATCGAAGGTAAACACGATGACTTGCCCGAGTCTGCATTTTTATTTGTGGGTACCATTGATGAAGCCATCGAAAAAGCGAAGAAGGTGCAGAAATAATGAATACCTTTCATCTGATTGTTTCCTCTCCCGACGGCAATTTATTTGAGGGAGATGTGCTAAGATTAAGCGTTCGAGGTACCGAGGGAGAGCTTGCCATTATGGCAGGACACGTCCCCTTTGTGACCTCTTTGGTGGAAGCGCCTGTTGTGATTTATTTAGAAGATGACACCAAAAAAAAGGCAACCGCAAAAGGTGGACTTTTAACGGTTGGAAAGGATCTTGTCACCTTGATTTCAGGCTCTTTCCAATTTGAATAGTATTTTTCATTTTAAAAGAACCTTTCCTCTCGGAAAGGTTCTTTTTTTCGTTGACAGTTTTTTAAAAATATGTTATAATAAAAAAAGATTTTTTTGAAAGTGAGCTTTCGTTATGGACTATAATTATCATACACATACTAAATACTGTCATCACGCAACCGGTGAAATGGAAGAATATGTGAAACGCTCCATCGAAAACGGCATTCGCCATCTTGGATTTTCGGAGCATCTCCCTTTCCGTTTTCCCGATGGAAAAGAAGCAAGTTTTTACCGCATTTATTTGGCAGATGTGCCCACCTATCTTAAGGAAGCAAACCGTCTGAGGGAAGTATATCAAAATCAGATTGATATTAAAATCGGCTACGAAATGGAATACTATCCCCTATATTTCAAAGAAATGCTGAAATCTGCATTGGATAACAATGCCGAATATTTAATTTTAGGGCAACACTATCTGCAAAACGAATATCCCAATGGTTATCCCTCCGGTGCCAAAACCACCAACGATGACGATATTCTTGAATATGTGGATTGTGTGTTAAAAGGAATGGAAACGGGAATTTTCAGCTATGTGGCGCATCCTGACCTGTTGGACTACATTGGTGATAATGACGCGCTCTACGAACAGGAAATGAGAAAAATCTGTGTTGCATCCAAAGAATATAACATCCCCTTAGAAATCAATTTTAACGGTGCAAGAGATTTGTGTGTGTATCCCGGAGACCGTTTTTTTGCCATAGCGGGAGAAGTTGGATGCCCTGTTACCTTTGGTATGGACGCGCATACCGCAATGGATGCCTATGACGAAAAAAATCTGATGATGGCAAAAGAAATGGTCAAACGCCATAACTTAAATTATATCGGAAAACCAAAACTTGTGTTGTTGCAGGAGCAAAAAGATGAAATCATGAAAAAGTTTTCTCTTGCATAGCATATAAAAAAGGAGTAATTTGAATGCTGCAAAAACAAATTCACGATTATATTTGGTCTCACAGAGACGAAATGATTGCCCAGTTGTCAAAACTGGTGGCATTCCCCTCGGTACAACAGAATGTGAGCAAAGAGTATCCCTTTGGCAAAGAATGTGCCGAAGTGTTGGATTATGTAAAAGAATTATATGAACAAAACGGTTTTCAAACCGAAACCTACCACAAAGACGGTTATCTGCTTTCCTATTTAGGCGAGGGAGAAAAAAGTCTTGGTCTGTTTGCCCACGCCGACGTGGTGGCTGCAGGTGACGACTGGGTGCTTGGTTCCCCATTTTCTGCCACCGAAAAAGACGGATTTTTAATCGGACGTGGCGTGTCTGACGATAAATGTGCCGTGGTATCATCTCTCTATATTATGAAAATGATACGGGATTTGAACCTGCCCATCAAAAGTAAAATCGTGTCTTTCACTGGGATTTCGGAAGAAACCGGAATGCAGGATATTGAAAACTATGCAAAAACGCATAAAGCACCCGATTTTTCGTTAATTTGCGATTCAGAATTTCCCTTATACCGTGGCAACAAAGGAATGTTTCAGGCAACTGCAACCTCCAGAATTCCTATGGATGACGTGACCTGTTTTCACGGCGGTGTTTCCTTTAATATTATTTTGGGAAAAGCAACCCTGAAACTTAAAAATAAAGACGGTTTATACGACATCTTAAAAGCAAAAGAAACCGATTCGGTGAAAGTATCTTTGGAAGACGGTGAAATCAAACTCTATGCAGAAGGCTTATCCACTCACGGCGCATTCCCCGAAGGCTCTGTAAATGCAGGATTTTTAATCACTGATTTCTTATCCGATTGCACCCTATTAAGTGAAAATGACCAAAAACAGCTTTCCTTTGTGAAAGAACTGTTAGGATGCTCCTATGGTGAAGGGTTGAAGATTGAAAATACCGACCCCGATTTTGGAAAATTAACCTGCACAAATGGTATTGTCCGTCTGGAAAATGGTTGTATTTCCCTGGTGTTTGATATTCGCTATGGTGCTACCACCGACCCTGATGCTCTGCAGAAGAAATTAACCGAAAAATTCGGCGAAAAAGAATGGGATGTGACTTTCTCTCACGTAATGGCTACCCACGTATTACCCGAAGATTTACCCACCGTTCAGGCGTGTCTGGATGTTTATAAATCCTACACAGGCGACAGTGAAGCAAAATCTTTGGTGAATGCAGGCGGAACCTACGGACGTCACCTGCCCTGTGCAGTGGAAATCGGCACCATGGTGCGAAAAGAAATCCCCTTCGATTTGCCGAAAGGTCACGGAAATCTGCATCAGCCTGACGAACTCTTATCCATTGAAGGCTTCTTAGAAGCCACCGAAATGGCAATGCTGATGTTACTAAAATGTGATAAACTGATATAAGAAAACAATATCATTCAAAACAAAAAGCGGCTGACAAGCTTGTCAGCCGCTTTTTTATGATCAACTTTTCAGATGGTCCTTTTCTGCCATCATGGATTTTTTATATTTTAACGGGGTCACATCAAATTTCTTTTTAAAAATAGTAATAAAATGCGAATAATCGTCAAAACCGCTTTCAAAACAAGCTTCTGTTACAGATGCATTCTGCCTGAGTAACAAACAAGCATTCTGCAGTTTTTTATCTTCCAGATAGCGTTTTGGCGTCATGGATAAATATTGCTTAAAATGTCGTTCCAAAGTAGAGATACTGATGAAAAATTTTTCCGAAATTTCGTTGACACTATGGATAGATGCAAAATTTTTATTAATGTAATCCAAAATGTTTTTCAAGCTCTTCGGAAGAGAAACATTGGTATTGGAAACTTTGTATTTTTCCATTCCTTCTTCAATGTAGGAGAGGATTTTAAAGAAAACAGCCATCTGAGAAATACTGTTTTCAGGACTATTTTGGGTCAAATTTTCACAATGGGTTATAAATTTTTCTTTCTTTTCTTCCGATAGACGGATATGATTGCGGTGACCTGACTTTTTCTCAGTTAAGAATTTAAAAAGTTCAGGGTTTTCATTGACAGAAAACATCAGCCAGAAATGAAGATGGTCACTGTCATCGTGATACACACAATGATGATATTCATAGGGCTTGGTAATGATGATATCTCCTGATTTTACGGAGTAAATATTCTTTTCTATCACGAAGGAAACATTCCCGGTAAGATTGACATAAATTTCGCAGTATTCGTGAATATGGGGAGCAGTTTTACGGTCTGCATTGGATGCTGTCACGTTCATTTTGGAAACATTTACAAAAAAAGGATTTAAAGATTTCATCATAAAATTGTTGTTCATACCGTCATCTCCCTTCATTTTCTTTCTTTTTGACGATTATATCATATTTTTTGCCTAATAGTCAAGCAAAACATTAAAAAAAATATGATATGATATTATGTGGAAGATGTTGTTGAAAAAATTTGCTATCTATGATACAATATATGTGTAATAATATATTTACTGATAGAAAGGATCTAACATTATGAGCAAAACAAGTAAAAAAATCAGATTCGGCATTATCGGTTGCGGATTGATGGGCAAAGAGTTTGCCTCTGCAGCAGCAAGATGGTGCCACTTGACAGAAGATGTGCCTGCACCTGAAATTGTGGGCGTATGCGACTTCAGCGATGCGGCAATCAAATGGTTTACCGACAATTTTGATTCTATCAAATATGTGACCTCCGACTATAAAGAACTTTTAAACAAAGAAGATATTGATGCCATTTACTGTGCCCTGCCTCATAACCTGCACGGACAGGTATACTCTGACATCATCAGAGCAGGAAAGCACTTTTTAGGTGAAAAACCCTTCGGCATTGATAAAGCTGCCAACGAAGAAATTTTAAAAGCTTTAGAAGAAAATCCCGGTGTTATTGTAAGATGTGCCAGCGAATTCCCCTTCTTCCCCGCTTGTCAGGAATTAATCCGTTGGGTAAAGGAAGGCAAATTCGGTAAAATCATTGAAGTACACGCAGGCTTTAACCACAGCAGTGATATGGATTTAACCAAACCCATCAACTGGAAACGTACCATTGAAATCAATGGTGAATACGGATGTATGGGGGACTTGGGTATTCACACCCAGCACGTTCCCTTCCGCATGGGCTGGATACCCAAAAGCGTGTATGCGGTGCTTTCTAACATCTGCACCGAACGTCCCGACGGAAAAGGCGGCATGGCTCCCTGTAAAACCTGGGATAATGCAACTTTGGTTTGTGAAGCAGAAGATAAAAACGGAGACGTTTTCCCCATGTTCTTAGAAACCAAACGTATGTCTCCCGGATCTACCGATGAATGGTTTATCGAAGTGTACGGTCTGGAAGCTTCCGGTAAATTTAACAGCAATGACCCCAACGCTTTCTGCTATACCAACGCAGTTGGCAAAGAACAGGCTTGGTGCCGTCTGAACGTAGGTTACAAACCTCAGTTCCCCACCATCACCGGTAGTATTTTTGAATTTGGTTTCACCGATTCTATCCTGCAAATGTGGTGCTCCTTTATGAAGGAAGTTTCCGGAGAAAAAGTGGAATTCGGTTGCTTCACTCCTGAAGAAACCAGACTTTCTCATAAACTGCTCACTGCAGCATTAGAATCTCACAAAGAGAAAAAGGTTGTAACATTATGAAATACTGGAATTACAAAAATTTAGATTTAAATAAAATCGGAGATATGTCTCAGGTGGCAGGTCTTCGTCGTTATGAATTCAAAGAAGGCAAAGCAAAAGGCGTGGAAGCCGTGGAAATTCATACCGGCTCCGGGTTGGAACTGACCGTTTTACCCGGTCGCGGAATGGATATTGCATGGATTTCCTACCGCGGCATTCCCGTAAGCTATATGTCCAAAACAGGAGTTGTTTCTCCAGCTTACTATGAAAGCAACGGGATGAACTGGTTACATAACTTTTTTGCAGGTGGATTAACCACTTGCGGTCTGTTAAACGTGGGAGGCCCCGAAGAAGTGGATCATCCAGTCATCGGCAAACGCTCCTACGGGTTACACGGCAGAATTTCCAATGCTGCGGCAGAACAGGTTTCTCTGTTTGAAGATTATGAAAACGGAGAATACAAAATGAAAGTGTCCGGCGTGGTGAAAGAAGGAATTCTTCACGGAGAATCCTTAACCCTTCGCCGTGAAATTGAAACTGCATTCGGCAAAAGCGAATTCACCATTCGTGACACTGTGACCAACCGTGGTGCCAAAGAGCAGGATATGATGCTTTTATATCACATCAACTTAGGCTATCCTTTGCTGGATGAAGGTGCCAGAGTGGAATGTGATGCCAAAGAAATTATTGGTCAGAGCGAAGAAGCAATCAACGAACTTTCCGATGCATTCAACATGACCAATCCTATCCAGGATATTGCAGAACGTTGTTATTCTGTGGACTTAAATCCCGATAAAGACGGAAAAGTCAACGTAAAATTAGTTAACGATAAGTTAGGTCTTGGCGTTATGCTTTCTTACAAAAAAGAACAACTTCCTTTCCTAAACGAATGGAAAATGTTAAACACCAAAGAGTATGTAGTTGGGTTGGAACCCTGCACCGCATTACCCCAGGGCACCCAGAAAGCAAAAGAAACCGGAAGCATCATTACTCTTGCACCCGGTGAAAGCCGTGTGTTTGAAATCACCTATCAGATTTTAGATCAAGGAGAGAACTAAGATGCTTGAAATACTTTCCAGAAAATGTCGTAAAGAAATTTTAGAAATGATTATGGGAGCAGGCAGCGGTCATATTGGCGGCGCCATGTCTTCTATTGATATCTACTTAGCGGTATTAAACGAAATGACAGATAATGACCGTCTGGTTGTGAGCCACGGTCACACTTCAGCGGCACTCTATGCTGCACTTGGTAACTTCGGTTACTTTGATATCAACGAAGCCACTGCAAATTTCCGAAGAAAAGCACCTTACGAAGGGCATCCGTCCCTTGCCGTAAACGGTGTGGAATGGTGTAGCGGAAGTTTGGGACAGGGACTTTCGGTTGGTGCCGGATTTGCCCTTGCAAAGAAACTTCAGAAGGAAACAGGCAGAGTATTTGTTGTAATGGGTGATGGTGAACAGCAAAAAGGTCAGCTTCAGGAAGCAAGAGAATTTGCCTTAAAACAAGGTCTTACCAATCTGGTTGCTATTGTTGACGATAACAACCAACAGGCTTGCGGAACCGTTGATGCCACCACCGACCAGAAACTGTCAGACAAATACAAAATGTCCGGCTGGGATGCGGTAACGGTTGACGGTCATAATTTTGACGAATTGGCAAAAGCACTTCAGACCGATACCCAAAAACCGCTTTGCATTTTAGCAAAAACGGTGATGGGAAAAGGCATTCCTGAAATTGAAGATGACTGGCATTATCACGGCACCGTTATCAGCAAAGATCTTGCCGAAACTGCCATAGCAAGATTCTCGGTTACCGAAGAAGAATTAATCAAATTAAAAGAGATTAAAAAACCAAGTACCAAACAATATGAGATTCCTGTGATTCCCGTATCGGGCGGCAGAACTTACGAAGGCACTTCCGATATCCGTTCGGCTTTAGGGAATGCATTGGCTGATATTGCCAAAGAAAATCCCGATGTTCCCATGGCGGCATTTGACTGTGATTTAGAAGGTTCCGTCAAATTAACCGATTTTAAAAAGCTTCGTCCCGAGGCATTTATTGAATGCGGAATTGCAGAACATAATGCGGCAACCGCTTCTGCAGCAGTTGCAAAATCGGGTATGATTTCCGTTCACGCGGATTTTGCCATGTTTAACATTGCAGAAACCTACAGTCAGAACCGTATGGCGGACATCAATAAAGCACCCTACAAGCTGTTTTCCACTCACGCAGGGTTGGATGTTGGGGAAGACGGAAAAACCCATCAGGCGATTGATTATATCAGTTTACTGGGCAATCTGCATTATTTTCAGGTAATCGTTCCTGCAGATGCCAATGAAGCAGACGGTGCAGTGCGGTATGCCATGAGCGTGCCCTATCCCGTAGCGGTCATTGGCGGACGTTCCAAATTACCTGTTTTAACAGATGCTAACGGAAACAACCTGACATTTACTTATGGCAAAGGTCAGTGGCTCCGTAAAGGTGGACAGGCTACCGTGATTACTTACGGTAACATGGTGCATAGAGCCATTCAGGCAGCTGATGAACTAAAAGCAGAAGGAATAGAAGTGAGTGTGTTAAACTGTTCCACTCCTTGCGATTTAGATACGAATGCTATTTTAGAAGCAGCAAAAACAGGACTTGTGATTACCTACGAAGACCACAATGTGAAAACCGGTATCAGCGGAGAAGTGGCAAGAATCCTTTGCGGCACTTGTTGCAACTTAAAAACTTTGGGCGTTCACAAATACGGTTCTTCCACCGCCCCTGATAATCTCTACAAAGAGCAGGGACTTGATGTGGAAAGCTTAAAAAACACTGTAAAAACAAATTTGAAATAAAAAGGAGATTAAAACTATGCAAACTGTAAAAATCGGCTTTGTACCGTCTACCTGGGAATCCTGGGACGGTAACCAGTACACCGGCAAATTAGCAGGCAAAATGCGTGCTCGTTGTCTGGACGTATTCAAAAACATTCCCGGACTTGAAATCGTAGTACCTTCCGAAGAATTAACCGAAGACGGCTGCGTTGGCACTGTGGAAGAAGGTTTAAAAACTGCAGAATTATTCTTAAAAGAAAACGTGCAGGGTATTATCATCGGCAATATGAACTTCGGTTTGGAAATCGCAGTGAGTGCGTTAATGTCCAAAATGAGAAGAGATATGCCCGTTCTTCATTTTGCAACCAAGAGCGGTCCTTACTCCGAATTTGGTAACCGTGCAACCGATACCTGGTGCGGTCAGTTTATGACCTGCTCCGCATTAAAACGTCGCGGTTTCACTTTTGAACATATCATCACCTGCAATCCTGAAGATGCAATCTTCTCTGAAAAAGTGGAAAGCTTTACCAGAGCTTGTAATGCTATCCAGAACTTTGTTGGTGCAAGAATCCTGCAGGTTGGCGTAAGACCCACCAAATTTGAATCCCAGTTCTACAGCGAAGAAGATTTAATGAACAAATTTGCTCAGACCGTATGCCCCGTTGATTTAGCAACCGCATACGAATATATGGATTCCTTAGCAATGGATGATCCCGAAGTGTTAAGAGTGGCAAAAGAAATCCGTGACGGTGCAGACATTCTCTCCGACGAAATTCCCAATGCAATTATCAATCAGGCAAGATTTGAATTAACCCTGATTCACTTAGCAGAAGAAAATCAGTGTAAAGTAATCGCTTCCAGCTGTTGGGAAACCCTGCAGCATAAATACAACATCGCAGCTTGCTCCACTTTCTCCAGATTAAACTCTCAGGGTTACTCTGTTGGTTGTGAAGTAGATACTATGGGTGCAATCACCATGCACATCTTAAACGGCTGTGCATTAGGTCAGACTCCTGCAGACTTTATTGACTGGACCGACTTACATCCCACCGAACCCAACGTATGGTTGGCTTGGCATTGCGGTAACGCTGCTTGTGAACTGTGTGCAGCAAATAGCCAGAAACATCTGATGATGAACGAAAGACTAGGTCTGTGGAGCCCCACTTGTCACGGTTCTATGGAATTTAGAATGAAAGATGGTCCTGTTACCTGTGCTCGTATGGTTGAATACGGCGGTAAATTCTCCATCTTCTACGGCACCGGCGAAGCAGTGGACATCGGTCCTATGACTCGTGGTGCATATGCTTGGATCAAAGTAAATGACGTAGCAGACTGGGAACAGAAAATGATCGACGTTGGTGTAATCCATCATGGTGTATTGATTCACGATCCCAAAGTTGCTGATGCTTTGGCAATGTTCTGTAAATTCCTGGGCATTGAAGCTGTAAGAGGCGCGTAATTGGTAAAAAGAGGAGCGTAAAAAATGAGAAAGATTGTTTTAGAAGCACCTTACAAAATGAGCTTGGTGGAAGCCGAAAAGCCCACTCCTGCTCCGGGGGAAGTGTGCCTGAAAGTAAAAAGAATCGGTATTTGCGGTTCTGACCCCACTATTTACAGAGGTTTACATCCTTATGTTTCTTATCCGCTGGTTCCCGGTCACGAAATTTCCGGTGTGGTTGACAGTGTTGGGGAAGGCGTATCCGAAAGCCGTATCGGCGAACGTGTTACCGTAATTCCTCACTTGGTATGTAAAGAATGCGATATGTGCGAAAAGAAGATTTACAACTTCTGTGAATCTCTTCGTTGCACCGGTGCAGAAGCAGACGGCGCAATGTGTGACTATTTCTGCATTCCTTCCGAAATGGCAATCGCAATTCCCGATGAGATGAATATGGATGATGCTGCCCTGGTAGAACCTGCTTGCGTGGCATACCACGGTGCAAAACGTGCAAATCCCACCTCCGACGATGTTGTTTTAATCGTAGGTGCAGGTCCCATCGGCGTATTCTGTATGCAGAGCTGCTTTGCATTAGGTGCAAAAAAAGTATATATTGCAGATATGGATGCAGAACGTTTGGAAATCGCAACCTCTCTGGGTGCAACCGGCGTGATTGACTGCTCCAAAGAAAGCTTGGAGGAAGGTTTAGCTCGTTTAGGCGCGGAAAAAATCACCGTTTATTACGACTGTGTAGGCGAAAAAGGTATCGTTATGAACAATATCTTAAAAATCGCACACAGAGGTTCCAGAATCGTTATTATCGGGGTTCTGCAGAACGAATACATTGTTCCGCTTTTACCCGACTTTGTTCAGCATGAACTTTCCCTGTTTGGAACTACCATGTATGTTCCTACCGACTATCTGGAAATGATTGATTTAATGAGCAAAGGCAAAGTAACCACCAAGGGTATGATTTCTCACCGTTTCAAACTGGAAGATATCCCGATGGTGCTGGATATGATTGATAAGCGCAAAGAAAAAACTTTCAAAGTGGTTATCGATGTGAACGACTAATCGGCTGAAAACATCAAAAACACAAAAAATCCCTCACAGGAATCTGTGAGGGATTTTTATTGTGAATACAACAAGGTTCCGGGGCACCCGACCGCAATCTTTGATTGCGTCATCGGGTCGGGTTCTTATTATCTTCTCTTAGAATTGGGGAGGCTGGTTTCTTTTAGATGCAGATACGATAAAGGTATCATCTTTCACAATCTGAGGAACTTTACTGAGACAAAAACGGCTTGCACCTACAGGTAACATAGAACATACAGGTACTCTGTCATCAACGCCACCGGAAGCTTTTATTCGTTATGCAACCATCTGGGCAAGTGCCACAATCACAGGCATTGTTATCATAGAGAACAGCGTGGATAAGGACACCAGCTGAACGGATAAAATGGTATCTGCTTCGAATTTTTCGGAGAACATGGTTGTCATTGCAGCTACAGGAGCACTGATGGCAATTACCATAGACGTCATGATTGCCCCTCTCACACCGCATAAGTACAAAATCCCCAATGTCAGAAGCGGGAAGAAAATCAAGCGAATGCCCATACAAAGGTAATTTCCTTTGTCTTTTAGGGCAACCAACAAATTACTTTCTGCCAGATAATACCCCACTACAATCATGGGAAGGGGCGTGTTCAGGTTGGAAATATGTCCCAAGGTGGTTGTAATCACGTTAGGCAATTTTACAGAGGAAACAAACAAAATCATCCCTATCACAACACCAATAACACCGGGGGTGACCAGGATTTTCTTCACGGTGATTTTCGAGCGATCTCCTGTCATCAGGAAAACGCCCCAACTCCACGAAAAAATATAAAACATTACTAAATATGCTGCTCCGAAAAACACGCCATCAACTCCCAAAAGAGCTTCCTGCAAAGGGATTGCCATAAAGCCTGCATTGGAAAACATTGCACCGAACTGCAGCACTCTTCTTCGTTGCTCGTCTCTATCCCGAATCAAAAGAGCGCACAAGAGTATCATCACGATATGGGATACTGCCGCAATCAGCAATGCCAACAGTAACATTGTTAACATTCGAGGATTAAATTCTCTTAGAAAGGATTTAACAATCACACAAGGTGCCACCACAATAACTACCAAATCTGAAATTCGTTTGTTGGCTTCTTTGGTTAAAAGCTTCGCTTTGTTACACAAATAACCGACTAAAATCAGTAAGAAAAGAACCAATACCTGGGCCCCTACTGTGAGAAAATTCGATAAAAAACCGTTCATCTTGCCCTCCTGCTATTTCACATCGTAGGAAACTTTAACACGATAGGTTTCCCCTGCTTTGATAAGATTCCTGGCATTGACCGGAGAATCATAAGGTACGCTGCAGGATTCTGTTGCCACGTTATACATTTCCTTGATTTTTCCGTTATTCATCCTGATGCCTAAGTAAGGCATAGCTTTACTATTATAAGACAACATCACGTTTTTGTCAAGAACAGAATTAAAATATCCGCACTGATTGAAAATTTTGGTGCAACATAAAATAAAATTGATAGGCGTTATCATCCTTGGCATTTTTGTAGAAAGTAAGTATTTTTTCAGAACGCTTTTATGGTGCACCTCCTATTTGTAAAAAAATTTAGTTTTATGTTACCATTTCATCGCGTCATTTCTAAAAAATATAAGTTATTTTATGCAGATAATATGTTGATTTCGTCAAATGATAACCGAATACAGAAAAAACTGCGTAGGCAAATGCTACGCAGTTTTTCGATTCGTATTACAATATCTAATTTAGTTGTAAATTCTGTAAAGGAAGGTTACAACGGCACTTCTGGGGCACTGTTCCTCAGGAGAAACAATGATTCCGGTTCCTTCCAGGAGGCCTGCACCGGTTGCCCAGGTTTTCGCTTCTTCATACCAACCGTTTGCACCGATTCCCATTGCTCTGTATAAGAACGTGATAATATGTGCACTGGAACAGGTTGCATTAGGAGAAAATTCGGTTTCGCTGGTTCCTGTGGTAATACCTTTTTCTACCGCCCACAAAACGGGATCATAGAAATAATCGCCGGGATTAACATCGCTGAACGGATTGTTGGTATTGGTAGGCGCAGGCTGTCCTGCGGCTCTCCATAAGAAAGTTACCACCTGACCTCTGGTACAGTTATCCTTCGGTCCGAACGTGGTGGTGCTGGTACCGGAGGTAACGCCATTGGTGTACGCCCATGCAATTGCTTCTTTGATATGTTCTTCGTCGGGAAGATCGGTAAACGGCAATTCTACTGCAGTTTTATAAAAAGCGTTATGTTCTGCCTGAGTGGTACCGTCGTCGGTTCTTGCGGCAATAATCTTTTTGGCAGCACTGGTAAGTCCCGCTCTTTGATCATAAAAGATTGCAGACGGGGTTGCACCACTGGTTACATAAAAACGGTTACTGTCTTCAAATTTGCTGACGGTGATATTCACCTGATTGCCTGCTCCATGGCTCTTTACCCAGTACACAATATTCAGTCTGCCGTATTGGTCTAAAGTCTGAGCATTGATGGTTTCAGTATTGGTATTGTTATAATAAAGCTCTAAGGTTAACGGTCTTGCGGGAGTAAAACCGTTATCTGCACTTGCTCCTTCAAAATATGCGAACGGAAGCCATTTATAATCATTGCTCTTTAACCTGTCATTGAAATAGGTATCCCAACCTGCAGACCGTCCACCTTCAGTAAATCCGCTACCGTAGGGCTCAATATCTGCAAAGAGGTACTTCATCATTTCCATACCGTCATCATAATCATCCACCATACGTGCAACGGCCCATACGTAATAAGCTGCCACGCTTCTGGGATCCTGCACATCCACAACCTGTTTTAATTCTTCCAGATTCCAGGGAGCAGGATTCGCTAAAGTAAAAATCTGGTCTTTTTTCCATTCTGCCTTCAACTCTGTGGCATCCAACATCGGAATGTCGGTATCAACTTTTACACTGCCTGCAAAAACAGCACAGGATAGTGACAATAACATCACAATACATAAAACGCTTGCAAGGATTCTTTTCATAATCATCTTCTCCTTTGATTCATTTTTGTCAGCAAACTGTTTGGAAAATTCCGATGTAAGATCTCGCCATCATCTTCACCAAACTTTCTTTGACAAGTTCATTATATCGAATCAATCTAAAAAAATCCCCACACTTTCTGAAAAATTTAGTGTGGGAAACCAGATTTTCTTAAAAAAAAGTGTGGGATTTGGTGTGGGGATCCCAAAAAATATCAAAAAATACATATTTTACGGCAAAATGAAAAAAACTCTCACGGAAAATCCGCAGGAGTTTTTTGTGAAATACTTATTGTTTCGTTGTTTGTGCCGTTTTTTTGCCGTAGCTATACAATGCAATGGCATACATAGTAAATGCAACTGCCTGACCGATTGCAGCAGAATTTTTGCAGATGCAATGATAAGTAAACCAGGAAAGCGTGTTGAACAGATACAGCACACGGGTCTTCTGTTCATCATGTTGGAATGATGCCAGCATAAAAAATACTGCACCTAAAATTGGAAAAATATCAATCCAATCTTGAAAACCTACAAATCCGAGTGCCACAAAAACCACAAAGAAAATCACTTTTTCAACAATAGGTGCCTGAGTTCCTTTTCGCACATGCCAAAGTGAAAAACTCAACACAATCAAAGCAACGCTGTTGATGATAATACCCGAAAGGTTCACGGGACTATCCGGAACTGCGATACTAAGCAGAATCAGGTTAATTACTAAAAACGAAACAGATACCATAGAATTTACAAGCATCTGCCATCTGTATTTAAAATACGGTCCGATAATGCAACAAGTACTCTGCAACAATCCGAATGCCTGCGCAATCACATAAACCCAGTTAATCTGAGACCAATTCATGTTTGGTTCCCCCTATAAATATTTCCATAAAAATTCTTCTATGATAAACTAACCGAGTAATTTTATCACATTTCATAACCAAATGTCAACATTCATTCAGGACACATTCAGAGTCTTGATGGCATTCTCTGCACCATTTTTAATATTCAATCCCTTTTCTGGGCAGGGCTCCGATTTCATAAGGATGTTTCCGGGAACAAATCTCAGAAATGTAATCACAACATTCTGCAATTTTCGGCAAGAGACGATGACCTGTTAAAACAAGTTCTGTAGTGTTGCTCCATTGCTGTATTTTTTCCAAAAAAGTATTCTCTGCAATGTAACCGAAATCAACAACATCTAAAATTTCATCTAACACAATCATATCAAACTGTGAAGAAAACATATCTATTTCTTCGCAGAAAAACCGAGTGTACGCCTGAGAAAAGTCCATGCTTTTCTTGGGATTCTGATTATCAAAAAGATGATAAGAAACAGCGGGTATTTTCACTTTTACACCAGGAATTGTTTTTAAAATTGCAAGTTCAGAAGAGGTTCCATCTTTTAAAAAAGAAACAAACAGCACTCGTTTTTGACAGCCCAGATAACGGATGGATGCTCCCACGGAAGCGGTCGTCTTTCCTTTCCCGTTGCCGAAATAACACTGAATCATATTAAATTCTCCTCTTTTGTTTTCCGTAAAAATCGGCAACTCCCCAAAAAGAATTTGCCGCAGGCTGAATAGCTTTGCAAAACAGCCATACATTGATCAAATCAAAAACTGACTACCATATTAGTATACCACAGTTATTTTCATAAATCAAGACCTGAGCGAACTATCGGAACAGCTTCTCACAAAAATCAGTTTCTCACATTGATTTTTTGTTGACATTATCCATAAAGTGTAATATAATGGAGTCAGTAAAACAATAAAAAGCAATTGTTATTTTAGAAAGGAGTTATCCATATGTTTTGCGAAAAATGCGGAAAACAAATAAATGACGGGGAATCTTTATGCCCTGCTTGTGCTGCATATGAAGCTGCCCGGAAACAAGAAATCCATCAAGCTGTTCAAAATGACCAGCCCACCATTGATGCCACTCCTGCACAAGGCGGTGCTAACAACTCTTCTGAATATGCAGATTCTGCAAATCAAAAAAATGCGCAGGGAAACGCTTGTCCCTCTTGCGGAACTTCAAACCCCTATGATCAGCGTTACTGTAGAGTATGCGGAACTGCTTTGATTCACGCAAATCAGAATTTTGGCACCAATAATCAGAACACCACACAGAACCGTGGAGTTGCTGTGGGAATTCCTCCCGAAAAGACAAAAAAATCAATGAGCAAAAAAGCAAAAGTAACTGTTTGCTCTATTTTAATTGCTGCAATTTTGTGTGTCAGCGCTGCCGCTTGGGCATTTTGGCCTCAACTCACCACATGGTGGAATAACACTTTTACTCCTCCCATTGCACAAAGTGAAGAAGGATATACCCGCGATATTGCAAAAGCAATTACAAAAATGAAGGACAAAATTGTGAACGGTGTTGCGACCTCCTCTGAGGCAGAAATCACTTTGGGAGATAAGTTCAATACCCTGATTGAAGATCTTTCCGGAACTGATATTTCTCCCTATACCGATTGGATTGATACCCTATCCCTCTCCGGCGACGTTTCCGTGAAGGGTCCCCAGATGAGATATGCAGAAACACTCCGGGTAAACGGTTCTGACCTGCTGGATCTGGATTATAGTGTGGATTATACCGATATGTCTATGTATGTGGGATTTCCTTCCTACAACTCTCAGTACATTCAGTTGTCTACCAACACAGACGAAAGACAGTTACAGATGATGCAGGAAACGTATGCTGGTATGGAAACTGTCTTTTCGGCAATTCCTGATGAAGACACTTTGAAAAACACTCTGGACCGCTACGTTGAATGCATCGAATCTGCCATGGGCCCCATCGAAGAAACCGAAACTACTTTAGCAGTTAACGGTGTTTCTCAGGACGTAAAAGTTTCCACAATTAAATTAAGTGAACAGGACGGCAACAATATTGCAAAAGCGCTCATTGCTGAAGCAAAAAATGACGAAATCCTCAAAAAATACATAAATGACATTTCTTCTGTAACCGGTGCAGATGCAAAAGACTTTGTAAAAGCTATTACCCAAACCGAAGAATATTTGAATGACGGCTCTGAAGAAACCGCAGCAACC
This sequence comes from Oscillospiraceae bacterium, assembly GCA_015068645.1. NCBI lineage: Bacteria > Bacillati > Bacillota > Clostridia > Eubacteriales > Oscillospiraceae > Oscillospiraceae bacterium. Next base: position 14,197 of record SVKD01000013.1, on the reverse strand, counting down.
ATTTACGTTTATACGGATGCGGAAGATGAATTTGTAGGGTTTAAAATAGAAGTAGACGGCGAAGAAATGAGCTACTATGCTGTAACTAACGGAGATCAGATCAGCGTGGAACTCCAGATTCCCATCTCCTCTCAAATGGGAACTGTTACTTTAGAATTTAGCGGAACCGGAACGATTACTGACGGAAAAATCAATGGAAATTTCGCAGTAAAAGTAATGGGAATGGATATTATTACCATCCGCACAGAAAATTATAAGGCAGACGGCACCGGCGGAACAGTTTTTGTCAGCGCCAATAAAGCCATTGCTACAATAGATGAGTCAATGTCCACTATTGCAGATATTTCCTTAAAAATCAGTTGGGAAACCCTCTCTGAAACAGAAGGCACAGCTAAAATTGAAGTATACTATGACAACGGCTTGGCATTAACTGTTAACAATCATGCTATTGAAAAGGAATTCAGAGGAATTTCCTACCCCACTGACACGCTGTCCTTGGATATAAACAATCCCGACGAAGAAGATCTAATGAACTGGACAAAAGGCACAGACTTTACAAAATTGATTGAAAATCTGCGTCAGGCAAAACTTCCCTCCGAATGGACAGATATGCTGGAACAGGCCTATATGATATACACCTCCCCCTTATCTTCCTTGATGTTTTAGCATTCCCCGTTTCCATCTTTGATTACATACAAATCAAAGAAAAAACACCATATAATAGTCAAGAGAACTGAGAGCAGCAGTGTTCTCAGTTCTCTTCACAAAAGAAGGATTTATTATGAAGATAGAACACATTCAAAAAAGCTACCCGAAAAAGACGATTTTAAAAGATATTACCTTTTCAGCACACGAAGGACAATGTATCGGAATTTTGGGGAGCAACGGTAGTGGAAAATCCACGTTACTGAATATCCTGGCAGGAATTTTAAAAGCATCCGGCGGAAATTTCTCTTTTGATGGAATCAATCTGTTTAAACAAACAGATAAGCGCTCCAAATTACTGGGCTACGTTCCTCAAAGTGCTCCTCTGTTGGAAGAATTGTCCGGTCGGGATAATTTATTACTGTGGTATTCCAAGAAAAAATTGGAGCAGGAGCTTTCCGAGGGTGTTCTGGGAATGCTGGGTATTCCCGACTTTTTAAATACACCGGTACATAAAATGTCCGGCGGTATGAAAAAAAGATTGGCAATCGGCTGCGCTGTTGCACATCAACCGAAAATTTTACTGTTGGATGAACCTTCCGCCGCATTGGATTTAGTTTGCAAAACCAGAATTTCCAATTATCTGGAGCAATTTAAGAGAAACGGCGGAATTGTGATATTAGCAACTCACGATTTGCAGGAATTACCTCTTTGTGACCAGCTTTACATCTTAAAAAACGGCGTCTTAAATTCCTTCACATATGATGGAAATGTTCATAGATTGGTAGGTAACTTATAACTATGAAAAAGCAGTATTTTACGCTTCAGCTAAAGCGGATTTTCAAAATTTTTCCTGCTGTGCTTTTGATTACGGTCATTACCTTTGGTTGTCTCGGATTGGCAGGCGGCGCCATTTTAAACTCCACTTTGAATGATGAAAGCCAAAAAAAATTCACCATCGGTATGGTGGGAAATTCCGATGATTCCTTTTTAGACATCGGTCTTCAAGCTCTGCAGAATATGGACAGTTCCCGTTTTTATGTGGAAGTGAAAAACTTTTCTGAAGAGGACGCCATCCGTGCCTTGGAAAACAGAGAAATCATCGGATACATTGATATTCCGGAAAATTATATTCAGAATTTATATATCGGAGTCAACACACCAGCTAGATATGTCACATTAGACGGACCGGAAAATTTAGGCTCCATGTTTTCGGAAGAAATCGTGAAAATCGTGTCCGAATTGGTGGTACAATCCCAAAACGGAATGTACAGTATGCAGGATTTGACCGATCAGTATGACCAGAAAGATTTCAAAGACAATACTAACCAGCTGATGATGATTTATATGAATCACATTTTGTCACGAACGCAGAGTTACCAAGTCTCCGATTTGGGCGTGGTTGGTTCAATCTCCCTGGGGAGCTATTATCTTTGCGGTCTGATTATGCTATTTCTGCTTCTTTGGGGAATTTCCTGCAATCGGATTTTCTCCGGCAGAAATCCCGATTACAATAGATTATTAAAGATTTCAGGAGTCTCCCCTGCTACACAAGTGCTTGGAGAATACGGATCCTATGCCGTGGCAAGCACAATTATGATGCTGATCTTTTCCGTAGTATTTGGGATTATTTTGCAATTTGTAAAACTACCGATTCCTGAACTGGCAAACGTGAAAATTACAGATTGTATTTTCTTTGTTGTAAAAATACTGCCCGTAATTTTAATGATTACCATGATGCAATATGCTTTTTATGAATTGATTCCCAACTTTATCGGTGCAGTGCTGACCCAATTTTTGACCTTTATGTTGTTGGGATACTTATCGGGATGCTTTTATCCCAACTTCTTCTTCCCCGATACCTTAAGAAGCCTGATGGAAACCTTGCCGGTAGGATTGGGCTTCTCATTCTTACGAAAAATTATGACCAAAGAACCGATATTGGCTGATCTTGCATGGGTATTTTCCTATGTATGTCTATTTTTTGTGATAGCTGTCAATATGAGAAAATATCGGATTACAGGTGATTTCAAATGACGAAAATACAACGGACTTTTATATGGTTTTGGATGCTGGGGAAACGTCTGTTAAAGCAATGGAGTTTTGTGCTTTTATTATGTCTGATTCCCATCCTGGTGCCAACCGTGAATATGGCAATATCAGAGGACAGCGGACTTGTGCACATTGTGTTGTGTCACGAAGGAAATGATATAAAAGCACAATCTATTATCTCATCTTTGCAGGAGCGTGATACCCTGGCACGGTTCAGCACAGCAACCTCTGCCCAAGAGGCGACAAAAATGATTGCTAACCATAAGGCAGACCTTGCCTGGATATTCCCCGATGATTTTTCCAAAAAGCTGGACGATTATGCAGGCAACCGTTCCAATAATCCTGTGGTATCTGTAATAGAACGGGAATCCAATATGGCAAACAGAATTGCAAACGAAATGCTTTTCAGTGCGATTTATCCGGATTTTGCTTATGACATTTATCGTAACTTCTCCGAAGAAAATGTGGTGGATCAGCACAATGTTTCTGAGGATGTACTCATAGAATACTACAATAAACTTCCTAAAACAAATGATGTGGTTTCCACGGAAAAACTGAATATGGACGGTGCAGTCAGCACAATTGAGGTCAATTACTTAAATGCTCCCATACGGGGTCTGCTTGCCATTATGGTTCTCTTGTGTACTTTAACTGCTGCAATGTATACCATCCGTGACCGCGGAGAAGGTCGTTTTGATTGGTTACCGCCCCAAAAGCGATTAGTCCCCCTTTGTGGCTCCTGTTTTGCAGCAGCAATTCTTTCTGCCACAGTAATGTTGATTTCATTATTGATTTCCAAAATGGCGGGAAATTTATGGATTGAACTGTTGTCAGCCCTGCTGCTGATTATTACGGTAACCGCTTTCTCTTTACTGGTTTCTTTGCCCTTTTCTTCCTACGGAAAATTTGGCGCTGTGATTCCCGGTATTTTAATTGTATCCCTGGTGTTATCTCCGATTTTCTTTGATTTTGCGGCACTGGAAAATTACTACCGTCTGTTGCCGATTTACTATTATTTAAACGGTATCTATCAAACCAAATATCATTTATGGGCATTGCTTTATGCAGGCATTTTGTTCCTCTTAACCATCGGAGGAAACTATCTGATTTCCCAACAGAAAAAACAGAATCATATTATTTAATCACAAAAAAAGAGCTGTCTTACGACAACTCTTTTTTATTCTCAAAGCAGAGAAAGCAATGCTTCCGTATTCTCTTCACTGTATTCAATTTCAGAAGAATACAAACGGGTAAGCTCCATAAAATCAGCAAAGGAGACATTTCCTTTTTTCTTAATTTGCAAAGACGCCAAAGAAGAAATAACATACACACCCAAAACGGCGAATAAAATCCGTTCTCCATAGCGCCCGTCTTCCAACCCGCCTGCTAAATGACGGTAAATAAAATAGGAAAACAGTTGCTCCAAGGGAACTTCCCATTCTTCTCCGAGCGGTTCCAAAAATTCCGCTTGTTTCAAGGATTTTAGCATCAAAACCCAAGTTTTATCCAGCTGTTCCAAAGAAAGAAAAATATCTGCCCATTCCCGATATGATTTTTCGGGAAACGAAATACCATATCCTTGACACAAGGACAAAATTCTTTTGTGAAGAGACATCTTTCTGTCGCTGATTTTGCAAAAAATATCATTTCGGAAACGAAAGAATGATATTTCCTCATCGTTTAGAATCCTCCCCTCTTTTTCAGGCATCGAAAAGGGTTCTTTTTGAGATAAAACGAGCCGTGCCGCTTCCTCACAGCAAAGCCCCAATCCCACCTCGGTACACCCTGAAAAAAAGTTCCGGAAACGGGGGTGGTCGGAGCAAATCTGACAAAGAAAATCTTCTCCTTTTTCCAAAATAATATCACATAAATTATTATCGTTCAAAAAAGGACATCGTTCTTCATTTTGCAAAATAAAATGGGGTGTGCCTTCGATGGAAATATTCTTTTTCAAACGGTTTCCCAAATCACTTGAAATCCCTTGATATTTCTCATATGTGACCGGGTCAATATCTATTTCCCAACCGATGCAACAGTTGTGTTTACACACACCGCCGATGCACTTAAAATCTTGATAATAAAAAGGATAAAAATCATTCATAAAAAACACCTTTTTTTCTAAAAAATGTCTTGAAGAAATTTCTCTCCAAGACATTTTTAATTTAACGAAGATACCCTGTTACTTCATAGAATTTTTTACCCGCTAAAACTGCCTGTTTTACTCCTTCGGAAAAGGCATTGTAAGTGGGTACATATTTCACGCTGAAACGGTTAGTATTCCAACGGAACACAAAGCGTAAAATCGCATCAGATTCTTCTTTTTTTACTGTTTCAAATAAGGATTGAAATTCTAAAATATTGCTGTTTTCGGGCAATAATTCTGTCAGAGTTTCATCCAACAACCAAGAAGTTACCACCACAGTGTAATCCCCGAAAAACGCTTTCGCTTGTTCAACGGATGAAAGTACTGCCTCTTTGGTCAGTTTTTCTCCTCGGGGGATATAGCATTTCAAAATGGAATCTCCTGCCTGCACACCTCGTTCGGGAATGTCTGTTTCCGATGCTTCCAACGCAAACTGAAGTCTTCCCAGACGGATAATTTCACCGTCTAAAATGCGCAGAATCCAATCCATTCTGCCTAAAGAAAGTTCATTTTTCAAATCACTGAAAATGTGTGTATAAGTAAGAATATCTTGTAAGGAATCCAATAAAACTTCTTCGGAGAGCCCTTTTTCCTGATATTTTTTGGATAAATCTTCTGCTAAAAACAGCGCAGATAATAAATTTCGTTTGCCATCCTGACAATCCGCTTTATAATTTCCCACGGTGATGGCATCGGAAATGGGAATCTCTTTCAACGCATGACAGAATTCTTCATCAAAATATTTCGGGAATGACAGTTTATCATACCATTTTCTGATAATTTGGGGCACTTCAGGGTTGGTTGCACGCCAGCCACCTGCATCATCCGGCACGGGAATATCGTGTTCTACCTGGGGAGTTTTTCCTAAAAATCTGAGCACATTGTGATAATAGTAATTCTCAAAAATCTCCTTGCGGACACCAAATTCTCTCATCAACTCGCCATCAATATCCAACCATTTTTTTGCCCACTGAGGTTTATAATCGTGAGCAAAGCAATCGGAACCGAACAAGATGTTATGACCGGTATCATATCCACCACAGAACAGCTTATAAAGCAAGTCTCTTCTATAGATAACAGGAGTTCCGGGAGTGGTATCCAAAAACATTTCTGCAGGATTTCCGTGCCCTTTGGCATTTAAGAACTGACCGTACACCGCAAAGGATTCATCAATCCAAGGCCAGGAACAGTGTCCCAAAGAAAACCGCAGTTTGGGAATCTGCGAAAGAACCTCCCAATGAACCGGACGGTTATGCTTGGAGGAATCGGTCCCGTCCCATAAAATTCCGGAATGAAAAAACACAGGCACATTCAAATCTGCGATAGTGCGAAGAACTTCCATACAATCTTCTTCATACACATAAAAATCGTGACAAATCATTTTGAATCCGCAGATTCCTTTTTCCACTGCTTTCTTTACATTTTCGCATAAGTTTTCTTCGTGAGGATGAATCCACACAACAGGAAATAAACGTTCTTCATATCCTTTGCACCATGCTAAGGCTTCTTCCACACGCTCATCAAAAGAAAGACCATTTTTCGTATCAGATTCTTTGGGTTGGTATGACATTACGCAACCACCCCAAACCCCTGCTTTTTTCATATTGGAAATCAGGTTGTCCGGATTGGGTTTGGTGCCCCAGGCGTGAATATGCATGTCTAAAATTTTCATGGTTTGCCCCTCCGTGTTTGCTTGTTTTGTTGGAAAATATCATATCATATTCACGCTTTTTTGTCAATTCATTCTCCGATAACTCTTGTAAAATTTAAAACTCTGTGATAGAATCAGAAATAAAGTCACAAAAGTGCTCTGATTCTGATTTTGGAACAAACACGTTGGGTACACTGAGCGAAATACAAACGCCGTCGTAAGAGTTGTCCATCGTAATGCCAGTTGTGTAGGAAATCAGTTCGGCAAATTTTCCAATGTGCTTACCGTAAATGTCTACCAACGGAAAATATGCTGTGAGGCCCGCAGATTCTTCCTTCGGCTCCAGTTTCACCGATTCAATATAACCGCCACTCTCTGCTGCCAGTTTGGTGAAAAATTTTAAAATTTCCTGAAATTTTCTCATTTGTTCCCCATTGACAACATAATCCTGATTGTTTCGTTCTGCCAATACCTTTGCGTAGATGCGTCCGATAGTTAACAGGAATTGCTCGTTGTAATTTTTTTTCATAGTGTTGTTCTCCTTTTGTGTTTTGAAATTTTATATGTTTTATTTTTTTGATATTTCGGCCTCCCTGCTCTTATATAGCTTTAAAAGAGTGTGTAACGCTCTTCGTTTATATAGTCTGGGCGTTCGCCGTCCGTCTATATAGTAAGGGTGTACGGGTGTTCCGTCCGTGGGCGATGTTGTGTGTTGCCTTGCGGTCCGGTTTGCCCGTCCGTCTATATAGTAAGTGCGGGCGGTGTCTGTTCTGTCCGCTTATATAGTCGGGGTGTCGGGTATCGGTTTCGGCGGACGGGGTTGTAAATTTACGAAAATTTCATAAAAAACAGGAGGTATCCGAAAAAATGATAAAAATTATGTTTGTATGCCACGGCAACATTTGCAGAAGTCCTATGGCGGAATTTGTGTTAAAAGATATGGTACAAAAACTTGGAAAAGAGGATGAATTTTACATTCGTTCTTCCGCAACCAGTCGGGAAGAAATCGGAAATCCCGTTCACCACGGCACGAAAAAAAAGCTAAAAGAATATGGCATTTCTACCGAAGGAAAATATGCCGTTCAGTTTACTAAACTAGATTACAATACCTATGATTACATCCTTTTGATGGATAGCTGGAATGTAAAAAATCTCAATCGGATTATCGGTTCCGATTCTCTCGGGAAAGTAAGCAAATTACTCGATTTTGCAGGTGGTGGCGACATCGCAGACCCTTGGTACACCGGAAATTTTGATGATACCTACCGAGATGTGGTGGCAGGATGTGAAGGGCTGTTAAAACATTTGGGATACATCCAATAAAAAAAGAGGCTTGAAGCCTCTTTTTTTATTTGCATCCGCAGTTTCTCTGATTGGTTTCACGGGGAGTGGATAAGGTATTGTTGTCAAAGCTGCAGGCATTGGGCGGGAAAAATTCATCCACGGGGAAATTGATGTTATCAAATAAGTCGCAGGGGTTATCTTCAGTAGCGCCCACACATTCCTTATCCGGCACACAGAAGTCGTAAACGGGTACTAACAGTTGCACATTTCTTTCCAGGCGAATGATGGAAAATAAGCCCAAGGTAACATACACATTTTTATCTCGTTCTTCTCCGATAATATCATCATCAAAACAGCAACAAATTTCTCTGGGTAAGCTGGAACAATCCATTTCACAGCAGCAGTGATGCTGATTGCGTTCCACAACTTTTGCAGATAGTGCAATGGGTTCTACAACGTCAACAATCGCCATAGGCAGATTGTTCTTCACAGACATCTGAATGTCCCTTTCATTGGGACGGTATTTGGAAGTGAAACTTTTGGATTTTCCTTCAGAACCAAACAGAATCACTTTTTTATCAAAGGTGGCTAATCCTTCCACGGTAACCGGACGGCCCACTCCGGTGAACACATCTAAGTATACCTTGAAGAAATATTTTAAATCCACGGTGTAGAAACCGCGGTTGAAGGGTACTTCCTCCACGTCAGTATATACCCAGATGATTTCCGCTTTTCTCACTTTGATATTGATGGAACGGTCAATCAGTTCCTGACCGCAAGGAGTTACATACACTCTGGCATCAACGATACAGTCCTTATCCTTACATGCGTCATAAACTTTATCGGTATGAACACAAACTGCATCACGAATACTACCGGTTGCAAAATCTTTCGACATACTAAATCCTCCTGATCATTTTGAAATCGCAGACAAAATTAACTCTTTGTTCCTTTTTTTCTGCGTTCAGTTTATTGTATGAAAATTTTCATCTTTGGTGACTGTTCTTCAATTTTGCTGTAATTTTTTGGTAAATTGGAATCAAAATCAAAAAAATGTTAAATTTTTTGTAACTTTTTTGTAACTTTTTTGTAACAACACCATTCTCTTACAAACAGAATAAAATACTTGATTTTCAAGGGATTAGAAACAAATGTAAATGAATAGAAATCATTTGTCCGCTCAGTAAGGACAAAAAGCATATTTTCAGGGGTAATAAAAATCAAATTTTTCCTTGCTATTTTCACAAAAAAGTTGTAAGATAAATAGAGCCTATATTATAGGCACGTATATATATTAGTATAAAAAAAAAATTATAAAAAAAGAAAGGAGACCCAACATATGAGACTCAAAAAACTTCTTTCCCTCATGCTGGCACTGATGATGGTAATGTCTATGTTCACCATTACCGCAACCACAGTGTCTGCAGCAAACACCGGTAAGATGAAAAACGTCATCTACATTATTGGTGACGGTGCGGGTTTTGAACCCTTCAAACTTGCCGATGCAGTAAAACAGGCAGGCGGTATCAAAAATGTATACCCCAATGCCATCACCCAAACCACCAACAAGCTGTACATCAAGGATTACTTGATCGGCGGTGTAACCACTTATCCCGCAGGTGCATCTGTAACTGACTCTGCGGCATCCGGTACCGCTTTAGCAACCGGTCACAAAGCTGGTCTGTACTCCATTGGTGTGGATGCTTACCTGAATCCGAAAGCTAACCTTTTGGAAGCTGCAGAACTTGCTGGTAAACGTGTAGGTGTTGTATCCAAATACGAATTCTCTCACGCAACTCCTGCTGCATTTACCGCTCACTACTATAACCGTGGCGTATATCGCCCCATGTCTGAACAGGCAGTTTACCAAGACTATGATGTAAACTTATGTCCCGGTCTTGAAATTGCTGAATTCAACAATATGAAGACTCTGGTTCAGCAGCGCGGCTACAGATTTGTGAACAACAAAACCGATTTAGCAAACGTTAAAAACGGTGATAAAATCTGGAGTAACTTAAATGGTTACACCCATCCCTTTGATATCAAAAAATCTGCTTCCGATGCAAACTTACTGGATATGACCAAAGCTGCAATTACCGCATTAGACGGCAGCAACGAAGGTTTCGCAGTAATGATTGAAGCAGCTATGATCGATACCGGCGGACACGATAACGATGCATTAGAAAATGTAGGTGACTTCATTGAATGGGACGAAACCTGTAAATGGGCCATCGAATGGGCAAAAGCAAAAGGCGACACCATCGTTGTTATGACTGCTGACCATGATACCGGTGGTATGAACATTAAAAATCAGTCTACCGCAGTATCTCAGATCAGAAGCGGTGTGAACCCCACCAGCGCATTAACCTGGGATTCCAAAGACCATACCGCAAGAAATGTTCCCCTGTGTATTTATGCTCCCGCAGGCATCACCATGCCTTCCGGCACTGCATCTACTCCGGGTAACTTAAACAACTTCACCAATTACGTAATTGATAATACGAAAATTGCTCCCTGGATTGCAGACTGCTTAGGCTTAGACTTAGCAGATGCTACCGATGAGCTGTTCGTAAACGTTACCTCCAAAGGTAGCATCACCCCCAAAGCTGACCAGAACGGTTCTATGAGCACCTGCGCTACCTTCAAATTCAGCGGTGTAAACGTTTCTATTGAAGCAAACCAGTCTGTTGCAACCATCAACGGCGATAAAGTTGACTTAGGTGGTCAGCTCGCAGTTTGGGAACCCTACAACAACAGATTCTATGTTCCTCAGAGATTATTAGACTATATGGCAACCGGCGACTATCCGTTAGTTCCCTTAAACTGGACCGGTAACGTAAAAGCTCAGGAAGGTTTCAACGGTTACTACGGTGACTTCGCAGTAAACGCTGCAGGTTCCTTAACCTTAGCTCCCGGTGCTACCGCAAGCTTCACCTGGAATGCTCCTTATACCGGCGTATACGGCATGCAGATTAAATGTGAATCTATCGGTACTCCCACTACCTTACGTGCAACTGTTGGCGACTACTATGGTGACTACTACTTCACCACTACCGGTTGGTCCAACAACCCTGCAATGTATCAGGACCAGGCGATTTACTTTAAAGCAGGTACCAACACCATTAACGTAGAAAACGTTGGTAATGCAAACATCACCATTTCCGAATTTGACTTCGGTCGTTTGGATGCTGCCGGTTTCGATTCTATGGATTACCTCGACTTCTGTAAGAGAGTTGACGGTCTGGAACCGGAAGAAAACGCGTTAATCACCACCACTGCAATTACCAAAATGGGTACTGCAGGTACTTTCTGGGGTAACGTTTCTACCTACGAAGGCGTAACCAACGTGAACAACACTGCAATCACTATGGCTGCAGGCGGTTGGGCAACCTTCAACGTTCCCGTTGCAACCGATGGCTTATACTACTTAAAAGTCAAAGCTTCCGGCGGCAACACCACCTTAAACATTCTGGCAAATGACGAATACTACGGCGATCTGGCTGTTGGTACTGCTGATCAGTACTACACTGCAGGTACCGACGGAGATTATGAAATCATTTATCTGCCCGTTGGCAAAGCTACCGTAAAAGTACAGAACACCGGTAGCGCTGCTACTACCATTTCCGACATTCAGTTCGGTGCTACTCAGGATTTAGTGGATGCTGGTATTACCCCCACTAAAAACGATGCGAAAAAAATGGCTACTTGGGTAGGCGCTGCTCAGGATCAGGATGGTTACTTCAACGGCTACACCTCTGACGGTGAACCGATGACCACCTTAAATCCCGGCGAATACACCACCGTTACTGTAACTGATATTCCTTACACCGGTGTGTATGCATTCCAGCTGAGACTGCCCACCATCAGCGGCACTGCAAAAGTTAGAGTAACCACCGATAAAGGTTACTACGGCGACTATGCTATTACCGAAGCAAATACCTGGACCAACAGAATGACCCCCGGTCAGGACCAGCCCATTTACTTCACCACCGGTACCAACACCTTCTACATTGAAAATATCGGTACCACTTCCTTCTACATTAAAGACTACGATATCGGTAGAATGGACGGCGGCAACTCCATGGACTTTGCTTATCTGTTAAAACAGACTGACAGACTCCCCGGTGGAGATGCTCCTCAGCCGACCGCAACTCCTACTCCTACTACCGCTCCTACCGCAACTCCCACTCCCACCACCGCTCCTGCTACTCCGGCTCCCACCGATACTCCTACCCTTCCCGATGGCGTATCTCCCTGGACCGGTGCATTCAGCGACTTAGCTTCTCATAAGAACGGTTATGTGGGCGAAATTTACACCATGACCACCTTCACCAAAACCAACGGTACTGAATCTGTTGAAGGTGTGGACTATCAGGCAACCTCCGGTTCTCCCTTCAACGGTGGACAGTTCACCATGATTTCCGGTGACTGGGGTAAATATGAAATCACCGTTCCCTACACCGGCGTTTATGCAATGCAGTTGCAGACCCTGTGGATGAGTGGCGATCAGAAAACCACCTTTAAAGTTTCCACCGAAGACGGTTACTACACCGAACAGACCTTCACTCAGACCGGTTGGACCAGTGGTTCTATGGCTGACCAGCCCATCTACTTAAAAGCAGGTAAAAACGTAATTACTATTGAGTTAGTAGGTCCCAATAACTGTGTATTCACCGGTATTGACTTAGGTAGATTAGACGTAAACGGTGCAAATGCATCCTTAGACTACTTACCCTTAGTTAAAACCGAAACCGTTGTGGATCCCGAACCGACCGCAACTCCCACTCCTACCGCAACTCCCACTCCGGTAACTACCATTACCTACACTGCGCCCTACACCGGTGCTTACAAAGTAACTGCTGACAAAGCTGTTACCATTACCAACGAAACCGGTCATACTGCAACCTTAGATGCAGGTGCAGAAAAATACTTCTACTTAATTAAAGGTGCAAACATTATTGAAACCACCGATACTACTGCAACCTTAACCTTCACCGAACTGGCTAAACAGGGTGTTGATTACATTGCAGAAGCAGAAGTTGCAGCTCTGCCCTTACCGGCAAACCACATCTACTTAGGTAGAAATGACGGTTCTTCCAACATCAACAACTTCATCACTTCTTATGAAGGCGGTGCAACTGCAGCAGGTAGCTATGTATCCATGCCCGCAGGAAGCTCTGTTGTAATCACTGCAGATGTAGATGAAAACGGTTTCCGTTACTTACAGATGCAGATTGATGACCAGAACAAAAACCTCTTCACCATTGAATCTGATTTAGGTTACTACGGTGAAATCTATCAGGCAAACTTAGGTTGGAACAACAACGGTGCTAACGATGGTTCTATCGACGTAGAATACATCTATGCAAGAAAAGGTACCAACACCTTTACCGTAACCAACAACGGTACCGAAACTGCAGTTGTTTACTCCTTACGTTTATCCAAAACTGCTCCGATTCCGGAAGATACCACCAATGCTGATTTCGAACCTGAATATCTGGCTCAGTTAAACTACGAAAACTGTGATTTAGTACTTCCCGAACCGGCAGAATACACCGTTACCTGGATTGTTGACGGCGTAACCACTACCGAAACCTATGTAGAAGGCACTACTCCTTCTTACAAAGGCACCACCGACAAAGCAGCTGATGCTCAGTACACCTACACCTTCGCTGGTTGGGATAAAGAAATCGCTGCAGTAACCGGTGATGTTACCTATACTGCACAGTATAACAAAACTGTAAACGAATACACCGTTACCTGGATCGTTGATGGCAAAACCACCACCGAAACCTATGCTTACGGTGCTACTCCTTCCTTCAAAGGCACTACCGACAAAGCAGCTGATGCTCAGTACACCTACACCTTCGCTGGTTGGGATACCGCAATCGCTGCAGTAACCGGTAATGCTACCTATACTGCACAGTATAACAAAACTGTAAATGAATACACCGTTACCTGGATCGTTGATGGCGTAACCACCACCGAAACCTATGCTTACGGTGCTACTCCTTCTTACAAAGGCACTACCGATAAAGCAGCTGATGCTCAGTATACCTACACCTTCGCTGGTTGGGATACCGCAATCGCTACCGTAACCGGTAATGCTACCTATACTGCACAGTATGACAAAACTGTAAATGAATACACCGTTACCTGGATCGTTGATGGCGTAACCACCACCGAAACCTATGCTTACGGTGCTACTCCTTCCTTCAAAGGCACTACCGACAAAGCAGCTGATGCTCAGTACACCTACACCTTCGCTGGTTGGGATACCGAAATCGCTACCGTTACCGGTGATGCTACCTATACTGCACAGTATGAAGCAATCCTCTTAGACGGTTTCACCGGCTTTGCATTAAACGGTGATACCGCTACTGTAACCTACAAGAAAGCAGCTGACGCTAAAGACGGAATCG